>JACMRO010000123.1 GCA_014376425.1 Rubritepida sp. | reverse complement strand
TTCACCGGCGATACGCTGGCTAGCAACGACGATCCGGTGATCCTGGAGCGCATGGCATTCCCGGTGCCTGTCATCGACATCTCCGTCGAACCCAAGACCAAGGAAGCCGTCGAAAAGATGACCGCCGGCCTGGGTAAGCTGGCCGGGGAGGACCCCTCGCTGCGTGTCAAGACGGACCAGGAGACCGGCCAGGTCATTCTGTCGGGCATGGGCGAGCTGCACCTGGAAATCATCGTGGACCGGCTGCGTCGCGAATACGGCGTGGACTGCAACATCGGTGCTCCTCAGGTCGCCTACCGCGAGACGATCAGCAAGAGCCATACCGAGACCTACACCCACAAGAAGCAGTCGGGCGGTTCGGGCCAATACGCCGAGGTGAAGATCATCTTCGAGCCGAAGGAGCGGAACTCCGGCATCGAGTTCCACAACGGCGTCGTTGGCGGTTCGGTGCCGAAGGAATACATCCCGGCGGTGGATAAGGGCATCAAGGTGCAGGCCGATACCGGCGTGCTGGCCGGCTTCCCAACCGTGGACTTCAAGTACACCTTGGTGGACGGCAAGTATCACGACGTGGACTCCAGCGCCCTGGCGTTCGAGATCGCCGCCAAGGCCTGCTTCCGCGAAGGCATGAAGAAGGCCGGCCCGGTGATTCTCGAGCCGATCATGGACGTGGAAGTGACCATGCCGCAGGACCACGTCGGCGACGTGGTGGGCGACCTCAACCGGCGCCGCGGGACGATCCAGAACCAGGACATGGCCGGCACATCGGTCATCGTTCGTGCCCATGTGCCGCTGAAGGAGATGTTCGGCTACATCTCCAACCTGCGCGGCATGACCAAGGGACGCGCGTCCTTCTCGATGCAGTTCCACCATTATGATCCGGTGCCGCGCAACGTTGCCGAAGAGATTATGAAGCAGAGCGCCTGAAGACTGGGGGAGCGAGACGCAAGGGGCTTTGCCCCCTGCACCCCCACCAGGGCGACCCGCCCCTGGACCGTGATTAGTTCGAATTTCGGGAGGGGGCCTTTTGGTCCCTTCTTCGTTTCACCGCTTGGCGGCTGTCAGCCCCGGTTCGAGCCAAGGCCAGTAAAGCCCCGTCGCCTTGCACCCCTGCGCACTCCGCCTCAAACTCACGCCAACGTTGGGGGCATGGTCATGGAGTTGCGCGGAGCGGTGGCGCTTGTCACGGGCGGGCATGGCGGTTTGGGCAGCCGCATCTGTCATGCTCTGGCGCGTGAGGGTGCAAGCCTGGCGGTGATGTTTGCAGCCAGCCAGGACGCGGCCGAGGCACTGGCTGCGGAGATCGCCGCGCGGCATCAGGTAGCCGCGGTGGCCATGCAGTGCGACATCGCCGATGCGGCTTCGGTGACCGCGCTGGTGGGCCGGGTGACGGAGCGCTTCGGCCGGCTGGACATCCTGGTGAACGACGCCGCCTACAACATCGCTATCCCGTTTCCGCAGCTGGAAGATCTGACCGACGAAGTCTGGGAAAAAGTGATGGCGGTGAACCTCACCGGGCCCATGCGGCTGACGCGCGCGGTGGCGCCGATCATGAAGGCGCAAGGCCAGGGCCGGGTGGTGAACATCGCGTCCGTGGCGGGGCTGGGGCCGACGGGGTCGTCCATAGCCTACGCGGTGTCCAAAGCGGGGCTGATCCATTTGACCCGCTGCATGGCGGTGGCGATGGCGCCGGAAGTGCTGGTGAACTGCGTCGCCCCCGGCCTGCTGGAGGGCACGCGGGCAACCGCCAACCTGCGACAGGAACAGGTGGAGAAGTCGGCGGCAGGTTCCCTGCTGAAGCGCGCGGCAGATAAGGATAATTGTGCGGAGATGGTGCTGACGATGTGCCGCACGACGACGATGACCGGCCAGACGGTGGTGATCGATTCGGGAAGGTATTTTCACTGATGACCAAGGAAACGCGCGTCGCGCTGATCACCGGCGCCGGCCGCAACATCGGCCGCGCCGTGGCGCTGAGCCTGGCCGGGATGGGATTTGACGTCGTCATCAACGGCTCGGCCGATCACGTGGCCGCCGAAGCGGTGGCCGCCGAGGCGCGGGAGTTGGGCGGCCGCGCCTCGGTCGCGATGGGCGATGTGGGTGACCGCGAGGGCTGCCTGAAAGTGGCCGGCCTGGCGATGGCGCAATACGGCCGCGTCGACGTGCTGGTGAACAACGCGGCGTTGCGGCCGCAGCACAAATTCCTCGACATTACCGAGGCGGATTGGCGGCGCGTGATGGGGGTGGATCTGGAGGCCGCGGTTTGGCTCAGCCAGGCCTGCCTGCCAGGCATGATCGAGCGCGGTTGGGGCCGTATCGTCAACTTCACGGGGATGAATGCCATCCATGGCTATGCCGGCCGCGCGCCCGTGTCGGTCGCCAAGCACGGGCTGTGGGGGCTGACCAAGTCGATGGGCAAGGAGTTCGGGCCAGCGGGAATCACCGTCAACGCCATCTCCCCCGGCCCGATAGCGGCCGATGATGAGGGCGATAACCCGACCGCCTATCGCCAGGCGATGGTCGCGCGCGTGCCGGTCGGCCGCATGGGGCTGCCGCGGGAAGTGGCGGCCGTGGTGCGGTTGCTGGCGAGCGAGGATGGCGCCTTCATCAACGGGCAGATGCTGGCGGTGAATGGCGGGGCGGAGACCTGAGCCCGGCTGGCGGTTTTTAGTGCTTTTCCCTATACTGGCTCATGCCCAGTAACACCGCGATTCCGCGCCTGAACCACCGCCCATGAGCGACACGCCAGACGTTCCCCGCGACGACATCGCCCCCATCGCCATCGAGAAGGAAATGCGCAAATCCTTCCTCGCTTACGCCATGAGCGTCATCGTCTCCCGCGCGCTCCCCGATATTCGTGACGGCCTCAAGCCGGTCCATCGCCGCATTCTCTACGCGATGAACGAATCGGGCTTCACCCCCGACAAGCCGCACCGCAAATCGGCCCGCGTCGCCGGCGACGTGATGGGCAAATACCACCCGCATGGCGACGCCTCGATCTACGACGCCATGGTCCGCATGGCGCAGCCCTTCGCCATGCGCGTGCCCCTGATCGATGGCCAGGGCAATTTCGGCAGCATGGACGGCGATGCGCCGGCGGCGATGCGCTACACCGAGGCGCGGCTGGCCCGCTCGGCCATGGCGCTGCTTGAGGGCATCGACGAGGACACGGTCGACTTCGCCGCCACCTACGACGACAGCGGCACCGAGCCCCGCGTGCTGCCGGCCGCCTACCCTAACCTGCTGGTCAACGGTGCCAACGGCATCGCCGTCGGCATGGCCACCAACATCCCGCCGCATAACCCGGGCGAGGTGATCGACGCCACGCTGAGGCTGATCGAGGAACCGGACAGCACCCTCGATGATCTGATGCAGATCATGCCCGGGCCGGACTTCCCGACCGGCGGCATCATCCTGGGCCGCTCCGGCATTCGCAGCGCTTTCGAGACGGGCCGGGGCTCTATCCCGCTGCGTGCGAAATGCGAGATCGAGCCGATGAAGCAGGCCGGTCGCGAAGCGATCATCGTCACCGAAATGGCCTACCAGGTGAACAAGGTCACGCTGCAGGAGAAGATCGCCGAGCTGGTCCGCGCCAAGGCTATCGAAGGCATTTCCGACCTGCGCGACGAGAGCGACCGTGACGGTGTGCGCCTGGTCATCGAGCTGAAGCGAGACGCGACGGCCGAGGTGGTGTTGAACCAGCTCTACCGGATGACGCAGCTGCAGATTAGCTTCGCTGTCAACTTCCTGGCGCTGAATGACGGCACGCCCGAGCAGATGGGGCTCATCACCGCGCTCAAGGCGTTCCTCCGCTTCCGTGAGGACGTCATCTCCCGCCGCAGCCGCTTCCGCCTGGGCAAGGCGCGCGAGCGCGGCCACCAGCTGATCGGCCTGGCCATCGCGGTCGCCAATATCGATGAGGTCATCCGCGTCATCCGCGCCAGCGCCGAACCCGCAGCCGCGCGTGAAGCCCTGATGTCCCGCGACTGGCCGGCGGGCGACGTGGGCGTGCTGCTCGACCTGATTCAGGACGAGCGCAACGTGGTCACCGACGCCGGCACGGTGCGGCTGACCGAGGAGCAGGCCCGCGGCATCCTGGAGCTGCGGCTGCAGCGCCTGACCGGGCTGGAGCGCGGCAAGATCACCGCCGAGCTGGGCAAGGTCGGTGACAAGATCCGCGGCCTGCTGGACATTCTGGGCAGCCGCCCGCGCCGCATGGAGGTTATTCGCGAAGAGCTGCTGGCGGTGCGCGCGCAGATCGCGTCGCCGCGATTGACGCGTATCGACGACGCCGCGGCAGACCTGGACGACGAAAGCCTGATCGAGCCCGGCACCATGGTCGTCACCATCACGCGCGACGGCTATGTGAAGCGCACGCCGCTCGACACCTTCCGGGCGCAGAACCGCGGTGGCCGCGGCCGCAGCGCCGCCTCGACGCGTGAGAGCGATGTGGTGATGCGCAGCTTCGTCGCCCACACCCACCAATGGGTGCTGTTCTTCACCAGCCGCGGCATGGCCTTCCGCAGCAAGATCTGGCAACTGCCGGAAGGCGGGCCGAACGGCAAGGGCCGCTCCCTGCGTCAGCTTCTGCAGCTGCATGAGGGCGAGGGCGTCACCGCCGTGCTGCCGCTGCCGCAGGACGAATCGCTTTGGGAAAACCTTCACCTCGTGTTCGCCACGGTGCAGGGCGGGGTGCGGCGCAACAAACTGTCGGATTTCCGCAACGTCCGCGCGATGGGCCTCATCGCGATGAAGCTCGATGAGGGCGACGAGCTGGTCGGGGTCGCGACCTGCCGCGAGGGCGATGACGTCTTCCTGGCGACGCGGGCAGGCAAGTGCATCCGGTTCGTGGCCGAGGCTGAAACGCTGCGCGTCTTCGCCGGGCGCGACTCCTCCGGGGTGCGCGGCATTCGTCTGCTGGGCGATGACCGGGTGATCTCGTTGGTGGTGCTCAACCATGTCGACGCCGGTGTGGGTGAGCGTGCCGCCTACCTGCGCCAATCCAGCGCCAAGCGGCGCGTGGGCGAAGCCACGGAAATTCTGGAAGAGGCGGCTGCCGAGTTCACCCCCGGCGAAGACGAGCCGACCGAGGCCGATGCACCCCTCTCCGCCGAACGCGTCGCTGAGCTGGAGACGGCCGAGCGCTTCCTTCTCACCATAACCGATGCGGGCTTCGGCAAGCGCAGTTCTGCCTATGAATACCGGGTTACCGGGCGCGGCGGCCAGGGCATCGCCAATATCGGCTTCTCCACCCGGACCGGCCGCGCCGTCGTCGCCTGCTTCACCGTGGGCGAGACCGACGACGTGATGCTGGTGACCGATGGCGGCCGCCTGATCCGGCTGCCGGCCGGCCAGGTTCGCGTCACCGGCCGCCAGGCCATGGGCGTGACCATGCTGCGAATGGAGGAAGGCGAGCACATCACCAGCTGTTTCCCGGTGCTCGACGATGCCCCTGGGGACGGCCCCGCCGAGGACGACGCCGATGCCTGAGCGCGTGGGGCTCTACCCCGGCACTTTCGACCCGGTGACCAATGGCCATGTCGACGTCATCGGTCGCGCCGCGCGATTGCTGGACCGGCTGGTCGTCGGCGTGTCGATCAACATCGGCAAGGGGCCGCTCTTCCCGCTCGAAGAGCGGGTCGAGCTGGTGCGGGCGGAAGCCGCGCCCATCGCCACCCGACACGGTATGGTGATCGAAGTGCGGCCGTTCACCGGGCTGTTGATCGCGTTTGCCAAACAGGTCGGCGCGCGGATGATCGTGCGTGGGCTGCGTGCCGTGTCGGATTTCGATTATGAGTTCCAGATGGCGGGCATGAACCACCGGCTGGACAGCAGTGTGGAGACCGTGTTCCTGATGGCAAGCGAGACAAACCAGTTCATTTCGTCCCGCTTCGTGAAGGAGGTGGCGCAGCTGGGCGGTGACATCTCCAGCTTCGTCCCCAAACTGACCTTCGAGCGAACCATGGCCCGCGTGCGCGGCCAAGTGCCTGAATAGGAGACCACCCGATGCTTCGCCGTACCCTTTTCGCCAGTGCGCTGGCCGCCCCCGCCCTCGCCCAGCAGGCGACCGACCCGGAGAACACGCTGCTGATGCAGCTGAAGGACGGGGTGGTCACAATTCGCCTGCGGCCTGACCTGGCGCCACGGCACGTCGAGCGCATTAAGATCCTGACCCGGCGCGGCTTCTACAACAACCTCGTCTTCCACCGCGTCATCGAAGGCTTCATGGCGCAAGGTGGCGACCCCACGGGCACCGGCACCAGCGGCTCCGATTTGCCGAATCTGGCCGGTGAATTCAGCCCGCCCGCCACGGCACGGTTCCTGCGCGGCACTTGCGGCATGGCACGATCCGCCAGCCGCGACAGCGCCAACAGCCAGTTCTTCATCATGTTCGCGCCCAACCCGGGTCTGGATGGCGAGTACACCATCTGGGGCCAGGTGGTCTCAGGCATGGAGGCGGTCGACCGTATCAAGCGCGGTGCCGGCCAGTCGGGCTCCGTCACGGGCCCTGACCGCATCCAGTCGATGCGCGTCGCCGCCGACCGCTGACCTTCACAACAAGACGGATTTTGCCATGAGCGAACAAAGCGCGGCCCCGGCCGCCGACCTTGAGAACACCCTACACCTGGAACTGAAGGACGGCACGATCACCATCACGCTGCGGCCCGATTTGGCGCCCCTACATGTCGAGCGGATCAAAACCCTCACGCGCCAGGGCTTCTATAACGGCGTGGTGTTCCACCGCGTCATCGATGGCTTCATGGCGCAGGGCGGCGACCCGACCGGCACCGGCACCGGCGGTTCCGAACTGCCGAACGTGGCCGCCGAGTTTACGCAGAAGGCCAAGTTCGTGCGCGGCACCTGCGGCATGGCCCGGGCGGAAAGCCCCGACAGCGCCAACAGCCAGTTCTTTATCATGTTCGCGCCGGGCAGCTTCCTCGATGGCCAGTACACCATCTGGGGCGAGGTGACGGCGGGCATGGACCTGGACGACAAGATCAAGAAGGG
>JACMRO010000122.1 GCA_014376425.1 Rubritepida sp. | reverse complement strand
GTTGCGCGGCACCGAGCATGGCGTCGATGGCGGCCGCGGTCTCGGCGCCGAGGGGCATGGCCCGGGGCGCCACCTCCTGCAACGGTGGCGGCGGGACGCTGGCCTCCCGCACGTCTGGCGGCAGCGAGAGATGCACCGGGCCGGGCCGGCCCTCCCGTGCCAGCGCCACGGCGCGCAACACCTCCAGCCCCAGCGTGGCGGTGTGGCGGATGAGGCGCGCGGCCTTCACCAGCGGCGCCGCGGTTTCCACCTGTGGGGTTTCCTGGAAGGCGCCCAGCCCAAGCTCCTTCAGCGGCGCGTGCCCCGAGAGCAGCAGCAGTGGCACCTCGCCGGCTAAAGCGGTGGGTAGGCCGGCCACCGCGTTGGTATGGCCCTGGCCGCCGGTGACCAGCGCCACGCCGCATTCGCCGGTCAGCCGCGCCCAGGCATCGGCCATGTGGACTGCGGCGGCCTCGTGGCGGACGTGAACGATCTCGATCCCCCGCCCGAAGGCCGCATCGTAGACCGGCATGATATGGTTGCCCGAGAGGCTGAAGACGCGCGTTACGCCGGCCTGGCGCAGCGCGCCCCACAGAATGTCGGCGCCGCGCAGCGCGGCATGGGAAGGGTTGATGTCCATGGACGGCATTAAGCCGGGGCGGCACGGCGCCGTCCATGGTCGGCGTTAACCATTCCTTCATGGTCGGCGCGCAGACTGACAGAGCAGCAAAAGGCATCGAGCATGATCACCGCCCCGCACTCCGCGCCGCCGCCCGAGGGTATCTTTCCGCTGAACGCGCGGGCCCGACCACAGCTCCACGCCCAGCACGCCGCGTGGGGCGTGGCCGTCGCACCGCTGCCGGCCGCGCTGCGCCCGCCGGCGCAGGGGCCCGACCCGGCCACGCTGGTGCGCAGCGTGACGGGTGCCGTCGTCGCCGTTTCGGCGGCGATGCGCACGTTGAACGCCGCGTTGGAGAATGGTGGTCACGACAGGGCCGTGATCGACCGCGCCATGGAGGCGCTCAACGCCGCCGTGGCAGACCAGACGCTGACCGCGCGTCGCGTCCTGCACCGGCTCGAGGCTGAAGCGATGGATTAGGTGTTTAGTCCAGATGCGCTTCTGTCTGGCGATCGGCCGGCGGCACCGCATCGCGCAGCCCGACCACGGCTGACGGCAGCCCTTTAGCGGTCCTGGACAGCCTCCAGCCCGGCAGCCTCAAGTGCTGCTGGCCCCATGGCGGTCAGCAGGCGATGTAGCGCGGCTTCGCTGCCCGGCTGGGCGCCGGCGAACACGGCGGCGGAGAATACCGCGCCCACATTCGCCCCCTCGGGCAGCCGGCCCACCAGGTCCACCCCCTCCACCGCCATCAGCTCGCTGACCTGCTGTATCGCCAGCGCGACCTCGCCCCTGGCGGCCAATGCGGCGGTGAAGCCCTGCGGAATGATGGTGGCCTTGGCGTTGACCTCGGCCGCGATGCCCAGCCGCTCGATGAGCCCGGCGAAGAAGATGCCGCTGGCCCCGGCGCGGGAATAGGCCAGCGAAGGTGCGGCCAGCAGGGTTGCCCGCAGCGCATCCACCGTCGCGATGTCCGGCCGGGGCGCACCCTCTTGGACGGCCAGGCCGATGAAGCTGCGGGCGATATCGCGCCCTGACACAAGCAAGCCCCGGGCCGTCAGCGCCGCCACCGCCTCCTGGGTCAGGAACGCCAGGTCCGCGGTCTCGCCGGCCTCGATGCGCGCGACCAGCCGCGCGGTCGGCTCGAAGACCGCATCCTCCAGCAACGGCCGCAGCAGGCCTGCCACTGCCAGGGTGGAGAAGACCCGCATCAGCCGCGCATCGGCCGCAGCGTGGCCGCGGCCCCTGGCGGCGCGAAACAGGTGCTCACCACCTGGACCTGGTCCGGGGCTGCGGGCGTGTCGAAAGCGTGGGCGGCGTTCTGCATCATGGTCCAACCCTTTACCCGTTCGACATGACCCGCGCCAAGCGCCGCGACGGTGCGCGCCAGCGCCGCCTGCCCCGGCCGCCTGTTCTGAGGTCGGGGCAGGCGGGCCCCCGTGCGCGCGCGGCAATGGCGGGGGCGAGGTGGCTGAGGACGTTCCTCCATAACTCGCACGGTGATGCGGACCAGGGCGCGAACCATCGCGCCGCCCGGGTCATGTCGGGCATCGGCTGCTGGCGCCTGACGCCTCAGGCGATCTGCAGTTCCTGCAGGGAGACCTCGAGCTCCTGGAAGCTCGGCATCAGCGCGGTCGGCGCGACCTTCCGCCCGGTCTCGACGCTGACTTGCGGCGCGTTGCCGTGAAGATGCGCGACCACGACGGCGCGGATCACCTCGTAATAAAGCGCCTCCTCCTCGACCACGCCCTTCAGCTTGGTCGCCATCGGGCCCATCAGCCCGTAAGCCAGCAGCACGCCCAGGAAGGTGCCAACCAGCGCGCCGCCGATCATGCCGCCCAGCACCGCGGGCGGCTGATCGATCGCGGCCATCGTCTTGATGACGCCCAGCACGGCGGCGACGATGCCCAGCGCCGGCAGCGCATCGGCCATCGACTGCATGGCGTGGGAGGGGTGCATCTCCTCCTCCTTCATCTTCTTCAGCTCCTTGGACATGATGTCCTCGATCTGGTGCGGATCGTCGGCGTTCATGCCGACCATGCGCAGGTAGTCGCAGATCAGCACGACGGCGTGGTGATCCTTCGCGATCTTGGGGAAGTTGTTGAAGGCGGCGCTGTCGCCCGGGCTTTCGATATGCGGCTCAAGCGCCATTGCGCCCTTGGTCTGCGCCAGGCGGACGAAGTAGTACATCAGCGACAGCAGCTCGGTGTAGTCCTGCTTGTGGAAGCGGCTGCCCTTCACGATTTTCCCGAAGCCGCCCAGCGTGTGCTTGATGTGATGGACCGAATTGGCCATTACGAAGGTGCCGATGGCGGCGCCGCCGATCATCATCATTTCATACGGTAGCGACTTCAGGATGATGCCGAACTTGCCGCCGGCGATGGTGTAACCACCGAACACGGTCACCAGCAGGAAGATGAAGCCACCGATAACGGTCATCGCGAGGTGTCCGCGCGGGGCGGAATGCGAACGGGCTCCGCACGTGCGGCGGCCCGGGGCGCTTCGGCCTGGCGCAGAAGGGTGATGGCGACTCGGCGGTTGCCGGCTGCGTTGGGCTGGGCGGGGATGTGCGGTTCGCGATCCGCGGCGCCGGAAACGGAGCGAATGCGCTGGTCGGCAATGCCGACCTCCAGCAGCAGCCGCCGCGCGGCATTCGCCCGCTCGGCCGAAAGCTCCCAGTTGCTGCGGCCTTCGCCTCGAAAAGGCGTCGCATCGGTGTGGCCGGTGATCTGGATTGGGTTTGGCAACTGGGCAGCCGCGGTCGCCACGGCGCGGATCAGCAGCCGCGTTCTTTCGTTGGGCGTGGCATTGCCGCTGGCGAACATCGGCAGGCCATCGGCGTCGAGCAGCTGGATTCGCAGCCCTTCGGGTCGCACCTCAATGCTGACCTGGCCGGCCAGCGCGGCCGTTGCAGGGTCCTCTGCCATGGCCTCGCGAAGCGACTGGGCGGCCTGTTCCATCGCCGCCTCCTCGCGCCGCCCCAGTTCCAGCCGCAGGGCCACATCCGTCATGCGTGCGGCATCGCCGTCGCGCTGCCCCGTCTCTCCCTGGCGCGTGAAATCCCCGGCCGGCGGGCCGGGCCGGCTTGCTGTCACCGTCGCCTGAGGCGCCTCCTCCCGCCCTGGCGGACCGCGGCGCGCTGCGGTGGGCGGCGCTTCCAGCTCATCCGCCTCATCCTCGATATCGAGACGCGTCGGCCGGTGGCCCTGCTCGACACGGATTGCCCCGGCATCGCGTGCGAGCTGGCCCGCGCTGTTGATGGTCATGCCGCCGAATGGCATGCCCATACCCGAGGACCCCTGCGACATCTCATTGGTCGGGTTGAAGTAGTCCGCCAGGCCGCGCCGCTGCTGCTCCGTCGTTGCATTCAGCAGCCACATCAGCAGGAAGAAGGCCATCATCGCGGTTACGAAATCGGCGTAGGCGACCTTCCAGGCGCCGCCATGATGGCCATGCGCCGCCTCCTCGATCCGCTTGATGACGATGATGTTGCCTTCGCCCTTCTTGCCCTTGGCCATTTTCGGTTCCGCTCTCTAATGGGCCGAATATGGCGCCTGGCGGTGAATGGGCGCCTAACGCGACCCACCCGCCGTTGCGGGGCTCGTGACAGCATGGTAAGGCCGCGCCGCCGCGACGGTTCGCCGGAGCAGCGGCGCAGCATGGCCTTGTTTTTCAGGAAATCCCTGTGGTTGACAGCACTTCCGCGATGATCGCGCCGACGCCCACGGGCCTGGCTGAACGCTACGCGCTGGCGCTGCTAGGCCTGGCCGACGACCGCCGGCAGGCTGAGCCTGGCGCGCTTGACCGGATCGCGGCCGATCTCGAATCGTTGCTGGGGCTGTGGCAGAACGATGCCGGCTTCCGCGCCTTTGTGGCCGACCCCCGGCTAGGCTCGGCCGACCAGAAGGCCGGCGCCTTCGCCATCATCGACCGGGCAGGCATCGGCGCGGAGGTCCGCAACCTGGTCGGCGTGCTGATTACCAACCGCCGCCTGAGCCAACTGGCCGCGGTGGCCGCAGCTTTCGGCATCAAGCTTTCCGAACGCCGTGGCCAGCAGATTGCCCATGTCACCACTGCGCATGAACTGACCGACACCCAGCGCGCGCAGATCGCCGCACGGCTGACCGAGGCCGGTTTCTCCGGCGTGAGGCTGAACGAGACGGTCGACCCCGCGCTGTTGGGTGGGCTGGTCGTCCGGATTGGCTCTCGCCTCTACGATAATTCCATCAAATCCAAATTGCAGCGCCTGCAATACGTCATGAAGGGGGCCGCCTGAGCCATGGACATTCGTCCCGCCGAAATTTCCGAGATCCTGAAGGGCCAGATCGCCAACTTCGATTCCGAGGCCAATGTGGCCGAGGTCGGCACAGTGCTGACCGTGGGTGACGGCATCGCCCGCGTTTACGGCCTGCAGAATGTCATGTCGGGCGAGCTGGTGGAGTTTCCCGGCGCCGGCCTCAAGGGCATGGCGCTGAACCTTGAGACCGACAATGTCGGCGTCGTGCTGTTCGGCGACGACAAGAAGGTGAAGGAAGGCGACACCGTCTCCCGCACCGGCTCGATCGTCGACGTGACGGTCGGCAAGGGGCTGCTGGGCCGCGTGGTCGATGGCCTGGGTAACCCGATCGACGGCAAGGGCCCGATCGTGGGTGAGCGCCGGCTGGTCGAGGTGAAGGCGCCCGGCGTCATCCCGCGCAAATCGGTGCATGAGCCGATGCAGACCGGCATCAAGGCGATCGACAGCCTGATCCCGATCGGCCGTGGCCAGCGCGAACTGATCATCGGCGACCGGCAGACCGGCAAGACCGCGGTGATCATCGACACCATTATCAACCAGAAGCCGATCAACCAGGGCACGGATGAGAGCAAGAAGCTCTATTGCATCTACGTCGCCATTGGTCAGAAGCGTTCCACCGTTGCCCAGCTGGTCAAGCAGCTCGAGGAAAGCGGCGCGATGGAATACACCATCGTCGTCGCCGCCACCGCGTCGGACCCGGCGCCGCTGCAGTTCCTTGCACCGTATACCGGCTGCGCCATGGGTGAATACTTCCGCGACAACGGCATGCACGGGGTCATCTTCTATGACGATCTGTCGAAGCAGGCGGTCGCCTACCGCCAGATGTCGCTGCTGCTGCGCCGCCCGCCGGGCCGCGAAGCCTACCCCGGCGACGTGTTCTACATCCACTCGCGCCTGCTCGAGCGCGCGGCGAAGATGAACGAGGATTTCGGGCTGGGCTCGCTGACCGCCCTGCCGGTGATCGAAACCCAGGCGGGCGACGTGTCGGCCTACATCCCGACCAACGTGATCTCGATCACCGACGGCCAGATCTTCCTGGAGACCGAGCTGTTCTTCAAGGGCATCCGGCCGGCGGTGAATGTGGGCCTGAGCGTGTCTCGCGTGGGCTCGTCGGCGCAGATCAAGGCGATGAAGCAGGTCGCCGGCAAGATCAAACTGGAGCTGGCGCAGTATCGTGAGATGGCGGCCTTCGCGCAGTTCGCGTCGGACCTCGATGCGTCGACGCAGGCGCTGCTGGCCCGCGGCGCGCGGCTGACCGAGCTGTTGAAGCAGCCGCAGTTCAAGCCGGTGCCGGTGGAGGAGCAGGTGCTGGCCATTTTCGCCGGCACGCGCGGCTATCTGGACGGCATTCCGGTCAACGCGGTGGGCGAGTACGAACGACGCATGCTGTCGGAGATTAAGGCCAGCAAGCCCGACATTGTCGACGCCATCCGCACCGATCGCGAGATCAAGAAGCCGACCGAAGAGGCGCTGGTCGCCTTCCTGGACGGCTTCACCAAGTCGTTTTCCGCCTAACTCGCCATGGCAACCCTCAAAGCCCTCCGCATGCGGATCAATAGCGTGAAGTCCACGCGGAAGATCACGCAGGCCATGAAGATGGTGGCGGCCGCCAAACTGCGCCGGGCGCAGACCCAGGCGGAAGCGGCGCGGCCGTATGCCGAGCGTATGGCGCGCATGCTGGGCTCGCTGGGTGCGGCGGTGGCCGGCAGCCCGGACGCGCCGCGGCTGTTGGCCGGCACCGGGGGTGACCAGACCTATCTGCTTGTGGTTGTCTCGGCCGAACGCGGCCTGTCCGGCGCCTTCAACACCAACGTCTCCCGCCTGGGTCGTGGCCGGGCGCGGGAGCTGGGGGCGCAGGGCAAGACCGTGCGCATCCTGAGCGTGGGCCGCAAGGGCGCGGCCTTCCTCAAGCGTGAACTTGCCGACCGTTTCGTGGGCGAGGTCAGCTTTGCCGGCCAGAAGCGCGTCGGCTTCGAGGATGCCGCCGGCGTCGCCACCATGATCACCGAAATGCTGGAGCGCGGCGAGTTCGACGTCTGCGAGCTCATCTACAATCGCTTCCAGAGCGTCATCACGCAGGTGCCGTCGTTGCAGCGGCTGATCCCATCGCCGATGCCCGAATTGGCCGAGACGAAGGGACCGCAGGCCCTTTATGAATACGAACCGGGCGAGGATGAGATCCTGGCCCAGCTGCTGCCGCAGAACCTGGCCATCCAGGTCTATCGCGCGCTGCTCGAATCCGCCGCCGGCTTCTATGGCAGCCAAATGAACGCGATGGACAACGCCACGCGGAATGCTGGCGAAATGATCAAGAAGCTGACGCTCAACTACAACCGCACACGCCAGGCCAACATCACCAGCGAGCTGATCGAGATCATCTCTGGTGCCGAGGCGGTATAAGGAATCCACCCCATGAAGAACAATGTTGGCAAGATCACCCAGGTGCTGGGCGCCGTGGTGGACGTGCAGTTCCCCGAGGAACTGCCCGAGATGCTGAACGCGCTCACGGTGAAGATCGGCGAACGCACGCTGGTTCTGGAAGTGGCGCAGCACCTGGGCGAGCGCACTGTGCGCACCATCGCCATGGACACGACCGACGGCCTGGTTCGCGGCTCGGAAGTGACCGATACGGGCGTGGGCATTTCGGTGCCGGTGGGCGCCGGCACGCTTGGCCGCATCATGAACGTCATCGGCGAGCCGATCGACGAGCGCGGTCCGGTGCCGCATGAGAAGACCTACACGATCCACCGCCCGGCGCCTTCCTTCGAGGATCAGGCGACCAGCACCGAGATCCTGGTCACCGGCATCAAGGTGATCGACCTGCTGGCGCCCTACATCAAGGGCGGCAAGATCGGGTTGTTTGGTGGTGCGGGGGTCGGAAAGACCGTCACCATCCAGGAGCTGATCAACAACATTGCCAAGGGCCATGGCGGCGTATCGGTCTTCGCCGGCGTGGGCGAGCGCACCCGTGAGGGCAACGACCTGTACCACGAGATGATCGATGCCGGCGTCATCAAGCTGAATGAGAACGACACCGAGGGCTCGAAGGCCGCGCTGGTCTATGGCCAGATGAACGAGCCGCCGGGCGCCCGGGCGCGCGTGGCGTTGTCGGGCCTCTCCATCGCCGAATACTTCCGCGACGAGCAGGGCCAGGACGTGCTGTTCTTCGTCGACAACATCTTCCGCTTTACCCAGGCGGGGGCCGAGGTCTCGGCGCTGCTGGGCCGTATCCCGTCCGCGGTGGGCTACCAGCCGACGCTGGCGACCGACATGGGCGCGCTGCAGGAACGGATCACCAGCACCAAGAAAGGCTCGATCACTTCTGTGCAGGCCATCTACGTGCCGGCAGACGATTTGACCGACCCGGCGCCCGCTACCTCCTTCGCCCACCTTGATGCCACGACCACGCTGAACCGCTCGATCGCCGAGCTGGGCATCTTCCCGGCCGTCGATCCGCTGGACAGCACGTCGCGCGCTATGGACCCCCGGGTAGTGGGCGAACTGCATTACAACACCGCCCGTGAAGTCCAGCGCATCCTGCAGAGCTACAAGTCGCTGCAGGACATCATCGCCATCCTTGGCATGGATGAACTGTCGGAGGAGGATAAGCTGGTCGTGGCCCGCGCGCGCAAGCTGCAGCGCTTCCTCAGCCAGCCCTTCCATGTGGCCGAGATCTTCACCGGCACGCCCGGCGTGTTCGTGAAGCTTGAGGACACGGTCCGCAGCTTCGCCGCAATTTGCAAGGGCGAGTACGATCACCTGCCCGAAGCGGCTTTCTACATGGTCGGTCCGATCGAGGATGCGGTGGCGAAGTTTGAAGGTATGAAGCTCAAGGCTTAGTAAGGGGCTCGAAGGGCTCATTCCTTCGGGCATACAGGCAGGAAACTGGTCGACATCCATGTCGACCCTGCTACGGGGGCGCGAGGGGGCAAGGCCCCCTTCTGCCCCCCTCAAACACAAGGGGCGTGACATGGCCACTTTCCAGCTCGAACTTGTCTCGCCGGAGAAGCTGCTGCTCTCCCGCCAGGTGGACATGGTCGTCATCCCCGCCGCCGAGGGCGAAATGGGGGTGCTGCCCGGCCATGCGCCAATGATCGTCACCCTCCGCGGTGGAGCCATTCGCGTGCAGGAGGCCGGACAGTGGACGGAGAGCCTGTTCGTCGCTGGCGGCTTCGCCGAGGTGACGGGCGAGCGCGTCACCATCCTGCGCGACGAGGCGACGCCGGTCGCGCAGCCCAGCCGTACCGCCGCCGAGCGCCGCGTGGCCGAAGCCGAAAGCGCCTACACCGAAGCCGCGACCGGGACGCCGGAGCGGCGCGAAGCAGCCATGCAGCGGCTGCTCTCCGCCCGCGCCATGGTCGCACTGGCCGAGGCCGCCTGACCCACCTGGCCTTGCAATCGCCGCCTCGCGGAAGAACATCCTGCCAATGAAGCATTGGACGCTGGACGATATTGCCTGGGACCGGTTCGATCCTTCACTGGTTGAGCCTGAAATCGTGCCATTGGTGAAGGCCGCTGCCATGGTGGAACGGAACGGCGATGACTACGCCCTCTACCTCAAGGGTGTGTTTGCCGATGACCCCGACTTTCGCGGTGCTGCCGATAACTGGGCGGTTGAGGAAGTGCAGCATGGCGATGCGCTG
>JACMRO010000121.1 GCA_014376425.1 Rubritepida sp. | reverse complement strand
GGCTCTCCCGCCCCGCAACCGCGCCCGTATGCGCCAGTGCGGTGCCGGGCGCAAGCTTTTGCTTGGGAGGGCGTAGCTACTCAAGCGTGATCCCGGCGGGGCGGATCACCGCGCCCAGCTCCGCCACCTCACGACGCGCCAGCGCGTCCAGCTCGGCCACGCTCATCGGCGCCACGCGGGCGCCGGCCTGTTCGGCCCGCGCCCGCAGCCCGAGGTCGGCCGCCAGCTCGCGCAGCGCGGCGTTGAAGCGCGCCTGCACCGGCGCGGCCATTCCTGCCGGGCCGAAGAAGGCGAACCAGGCGTCGATGGTGAACCGGGGAAGCCCGGCTTCGGCCGTCGTGGGCACGTCGGGCAGACCGGGCGCGCGGGTGGCGCTGGCCATGGCGAGCGCCCGCACCCGCCCCGCCTGCACCAGCTCCACCGCCGAGCTGGGGGTGGTGATGAACATCTCGACCCGCCCGCCCACCACGTCCTGCAATGCAGGTGCCGCGCCGCGGTAGGGTACGTGCACCATGGCAGCGGCGATGGCCTGGCTGAACAGCACGCCGGCGATGTGCTGGATGCTGCCCTGGCCGGAGGAGGCGTAATGCAACTGCCCCGGCCGCGCCCGCACCAGCGCGATGAACTCGGCCAGGCTGGTCACCGGCAGCTGCGGCGCCACCAGGATGACATGCGGCGCCATGGTCGCGAGGCCCAGCGGAATGATGTCGCGATTGGGGTCCCAGCCCGGGTTGCGCATCATCGCCGGGTTGCCGGCGTGGTAGCCGCTGTATTGCAGCAGGATGGTGTGGCCGTCCGGCGCCGCGCGGGCCGCCGCCTGGATCGCCAGGTTGCCATTGGCGCCCGGCCGGTTCTCGATCACCACCGGCTGGCCAAGCAGCCGCGTCAACCCCTCGGCATAGAGCCGGGCGGCGAAATCGGTGCCGCCACCGGGTGGGTTGGGAACCAGCACGGTGACCGGCCGGGTTGGCGACCAGGATTGCGCCAGGGCGGGGACAGCCAGGAACGGCAGTGACCTACGCAGCATCGACAAATCCTCCCAGGGCGGCCAGCACCTCTGCCGGCGCCTCCTCCGCCAGATAATGGCCGCTGCTCACCGCCTGGCCGCTGACCGGGCCGGCGGCATACTCACCCCAGACTTGCAGCGGCCGGTACCATTCGCCGATCCGGCCACGGGCGCCCCACAGCACCAGCAACGGGCAGGCAATCCTCTCGCCAGCGGCGCGGCTGGCGCGGTCGTGTTCCAGGTCGATGGTTGCCGCTGCCCGGTAATCCTCGCAGATCGCCATCACCGTGCCTGGACTGCGCAGCGCGGCCAGGTAGTCCGCCCGCGCTTCGGGCGCGAAGAAGTCGCGGCCCTTGGGCTCGCGCGACGTGTGCACGTCGAACCACAATTCGACATCCTGCCCGATCAGCCGTTCCGGCCCCGGATGCGGCTGCGCCAGCGAGAACCAATGATAGTAGCCCATGGCGAAGGCCATATCGACGTGCTCGAAATGATGCAGCGTGGGTACGATGTCCATCACGCATAGCCCGGCAACGGCGCCGGCGTGGTCGAGCGCCAGCCGGTGCGCCACCCGCGCACCGCGGTCATGGCTGATGACGGTGTATCGCGCGAAGCCCAGGTCACGCATCAGCCCGGCCACGTCGCGCGCCATTTCGCGCTTGGAATAGGCCAGGTGGTCGGCGCTGGCCGCCGGCTTGGCCGAGAAGCCGTAGCCACGGATGTCGGCGCAGATCACCGTGTGGGTGCGCGCCAGCGCCGGGGCCACCTTGTGCCACATCGCATGCGTCTGCGGATTGCCATGCAGCAGCAGCAGCGGTGGCCCGGTGCCGCCACGGCGGAAGCGCACGGCATGGCCGTCCACCTCGCGGGTTTCGACAGTGAAGCCTTCAAAAAACATGCATCGCAGCGAAGCACCGCGCGCCACCGTTGACCATCCGCCACGCGCGCCCCAGCCTCCCCGCAGAAACATTAAAGGGGGCATTCATGTCCAACGGCGACGAAATCCTGTTCGACAAGGGGCTGCCGATCCGGCGCGCGGTGCTGGGCGCCGAATATGTCGATGCCAGCATGGCGAAGGCCGACGATTTCATGATGGCCTTCCAGCGCGCCACCACCACCATCGCCTGGGGCTGGGCCTGGGGCGACCCGACGCTGGACCGGCGAACCCGCTCGATGCTGAACCTCGCCATGCTGACCGCCTTGGGGAAGACGCCCGAGATCAAACTGCATGTGAAGGGCGCGCTGACCAACGGTGTGTCGGTCGAGGAGATCAAGGCGGTGCTCCTGCACGCCACCGCCTATTGCGGCATCCCCGCCGGGCTCGACGCCTTCAAGGCGGCGCATGAGGTGCTGACGGCGGAAGGCGCCCTGGTGAAGGCGCCGGTGGTGGCGCCCGGGCCGCGCAAGGCGAAGGCCGCGGCCAAGCCGGACAAGCCGAAGAAGAAGTCACGCGCATGAAGCAGGTCGGCCCCGAACGCATCGCCTTCATCGGCATCGGCAACATGGGCTGGCCGATGGCCGCCAACCTGGTGCGCCGCGGCTACGATGTGACGGTGGCGGACATGGATGGCGCGCGCGTAGCCCGCTTCGTCGCCGAGTTCGGCTGTGGCGGCGAGGCGGATGGGGCAGCGGCGGCGCGCGGCCGTGGCGTGGTCATCGCCATATTGCCGACCAGCAAGCAAGTCGCGACTGTTGCCGCCGCGGTGAAGCCGGTGCTGGCGCCGGGCGCGTTGTTCATCGACATGACCTCCGGCCAGCCAGGTGCGACGCGCGCCATTGCGGCCGATCTGGCCACCGCCGGCATCGCGATGATCGACTGCCCGGTGAGCGGCGGCGTGCCGCGCGCCGTCTCGGGCGAGCTGGCCATCATGGCCGGCGGCGAGACCGCACGGCTGGACGAGGCCGAGCCGATCCTCAAGGCCATGGGCGGCTCGATCCATCGCTGCGGTGGCATCGGCGCGGGCCAGGCGATGAAGGCGCTGAACAACCTGGTCAGCGCCGGCGGCTTCCTGATCGGGATCGAGGCGCTGCTGATGGGCCAGAAGTTCGGGCTCGACCCGGGCACCATGGTGGATGTGCTGAACGCCGGTTCGGGCATGACCAATTCGAGCCAGAAGAAGTTCAAGCAGTTCGTGCTGAGCCGGCGCTTCGACAGCGGCTTCGGCCTGGATCTGATGGTGAAGGACCTGAGCATCGCGCTGGAGGTGGGGCGCGATGCCGGGGTGCCGGCGCCGCTCAGTGCGTTGTGCCGTGAGTTGTGGGCGGCGGCGGCGGCCAGCCTGGGGCCGGGAGAGGACCATACGGCGGTGGCTAAGTTCTCCGAACACATGGCGGGCACGGCGCTGGGCGGGGGCAACAGCGCATGATCTGGGAAGCCTACGCCATCCGCTACGCCCGGCACGAGCGCACCGCGCAGCTGTGCCACGCCTACCCGGTGGCGGACCCGCATGAGGCGATGCCGCTGGACTTCTACATCTGGCTGCTGCGGGCGCCGGATGGGCATGAGATCGTGGTCGACACCGGTTACGACCCGGAAACGGCGGCCCGCCGCGGCCGCCCTCTGGCGCGGCGGGTGGATGAGGCGCTGGCGACGCTGGGCTGCGATGCCGGTTCGGTGCCCGATGTGGTGATCAGCCACCTGCATTGGGACCATGTCGGCAGCCTGGAGCAGTTTCCCGCCGCGCGCTTCCACATCCAGGAGCGTGAGCTGCACTTCGCCACCGGCCGGCACATGTGCAGCCCGGCGATTCGCGGGCCGTTCGACTGCGCGCATGTCGTGGCGATGATCCGCGCGCTGTATGCCGACCGGGTGGCGGTGCATACGGGCGACGTGGAGATCGCCCCCGGTGTGTCGCTGCACCGGGTGGGCGGCCATTCGGACGGGCTGCAGGTGGTGCGGGTGATGACAGCGCGGGGGCCTGTCGTGATCGCGTCCGACGCCATGCATTTTTATGCCAATGCGGCGCGGGATAATCCGTTCCCGATCATCTTCCACCTGGGGGATGTGGTGGAGGGGTGGAAGATCACGCGTAGGCTGGCGGACGGGGTGGAGAGCGCAGTGGTGCCGGGGCATGATCCGGTGGTGCTGAAGCGGTTCCCGAATGTGGTCGAGGGTGAGGTGGCGGCGCTGCAT
>JACMRO010000120.1 GCA_014376425.1 Rubritepida sp. | reverse complement strand
ACGCCGGCGCTGTTGTTGCTGGGCATTCCCGCCCCCGTCGCGGTGGCATCGGGCGCCAACCAGGTTCTGGGCGCGTCGACCTCGGGCGTCATCGCCCAGTCCCGCCGCGGCAATGTGGACTGGGTGATGGGGCTGGTGCTGGTGGCGGGCGGATTGCTGGGCAGCGTCGTCGGCATCCAGCTCTTCGCCTTCCTGCGCGGTGCCGGGCTGGTCGATGCGGTCGTGGCGATCTTCTACGTCGTCGTGCTCGGCAGCGTGGGCGCGCTGATGGTGATGGAGAGCGTGCGCGCCATCCGCCGCCGCCGCAGCGCCGCCCCCGCCCGGCTGCACCAGCATTTCTGGATGCATGGGTTGCCCTTCAAGATCCGCTTTCGCAAGTCACGGCTGTTCATCTCGGTGATCCCGCCGATGCTGGTGGGCGCGGGCATCGGCCTGCTGTCGGCCATCATGGGCGTGGGCGGCGGCTTCATGCTGGTGCCGGCGATGATCTACCTGCTGGGCATCCCGACCTCGGTGGTGATCGGCACGTCGCTGTTCCAGGTGGTGTGCGTGACCGCGGCGGTCACCATCATGTCGGCCTGGCAGCTGGGCAGCGTGGACATCGTGCTGACGCTGATGCTGTTGCTGGGCGGCGTGGCCGGGGCGCAGTTCGGCGCCCAGATGGGCACCCGGCTGCGCGGCGAGGAGACCCGGGCCTTGCTGGGAATGCTCGTGCTCGGCGTGGCGTGCATGTTGTTCTGGCGGCTGATCGAGACGCCCGACCGCATTTTCAGTATGGGCGCCGGCTGATGCGTTGGCTGTGGCTGCTGTGCCTGCTGTTCTCCCCCGCCCTGGCGCAGACCGAGGCTCCCCTGGTGGCCCGGCTCAGCACAGACCGTATCGAGGTCACGACCACCTTCGACGGCAGCTCGATCCTGGTCTTCGGCAGCGCCGCGCAGCCAATCGGCCCGGGTGGGGCAGAGATCCTGATCGTGACCACCGGTCCCGGCCAGCCCTTCACCGTGCGGCGCAAGGTTCGCGTGATGGGGTTGTGGTTCAATGGCCCGGCGGCGCGCTTCAGCGACGTGCCGGGATTCTATTCGGTGGCCGGCACGCTGCCAGCCTGGCGCCTGCTGCCCGAAGCGCTGCGCCGGCGTTACGGGCTGGGGCTGGATATGCTGCCGCTGACCAGCACGGGCGCTCGCGCGCCGCAATTCCGCGCGGCCCTGCTCGAACTCAAACAGGGCAGCGGGCTGTGGCAGGAAGATTCTGCGTCGGTGGAGATCGCCGCCAACCGCCTGTTCCATTCGCGCTTGCCGCTACCCGCCACCATCCCCGCCGGTGAATTCCGGGTGCAGGTCTTGCTGGTTGAAAGCCGGCGGGTGACGGCGCAGCAGGAACTGCGCTTCGTGGTGGAACGCGTCGGCACCGCCGCCACCATTGCCGATGTTTCGCGCGACACCCCATTGCTCTACGGTGTCATCTGCGTGGTGTTGGCCGCCCTGGCAGGGTGGCTGGGCAGCATCGTGTTCCGGAGGAGCTGACATGCCTGAAAATGAGGCCCGCCGGAACCGGGTTTTCCTGGTCGTGGTGGATGACAGCGCCGAGCGCGCGGTCGCTCTTAAATACGCCTGCCTGCGGGCGAAGAAATCCGGTGGCCGCGTGGCGTTGCTACGGGTGCTGGAGCCGGCCGGGCAAACCGAATGGGCCGGCGTCGGCGCATTGCTGGCGCAGGAACGGCGGGAGGAGGCCGAGCAGGTGCTGAGCGGCCTGGCCGCCCAGGTGAACGAGATCACCGGCGGCATGCCGCTTCTGTTGATCCGCGAGGGCGACCCCCGGGAGGAACTGTTGGCACTGCTGGCCGAGGAGGAGCGTATCTCCATCCTGGTACTGGCCGCGGCACCGGGTGGCGGCGGGCCCGGCCCGCTGATTGTAGCGCTGACCGGGCGGCACGCGGCACGGCTGCGGGTACCGATGACCATCGTACCAGCGGGTCTTTCGGCAGAGGAACTTGAGCGGGTGACCTGAGCCCTTGCATGCGAATGAAATACGGACCACCTGTGTCCGATATCATTAGTAAGGCAGTTGCCATGTTCATCGAGACCGAAGGCACCCCCAACCCCGCCACCCTGAAGTTCCTGCCCGGGAACGACGTGATGGGCCCAAGGGGCACAGCCGATTTCATCAGCGCCGAAGCCGCGGTGCGCAGCCCGCTGGCCACCCGCATCTTCGCGCTGGACGGCGTAGCCCGCGTCTTCCTGGGCGGTGAATTCATTACCGTCACCAAGACCGACATGGCCGACTGGGCGGCACTGCGGCCTGCCGTGCTGGCGGCGGTGATGGCGCATTATGTCGCCGGCCTGCCGGTGATCGAGGGTGATGAGGACCTGGAAGCCGAGGATACCGACCCGGCGGATGCCGAGATCGTCGCCACCATTAAGGACCTGCTGGACACCAGGGTCCGCCCGGCCGTGGCAAGCGATGGGGGCGATATCATCTTCCGTGGTTTTCGCGATGGGGTGGTGAAGCTGCGCATGCAGGGCGCCTGCTCGGGCTGCCCCTCCTCACGTGCCACGCTCAAGCACGGCGTAGAAAATATGCTGCGGCACTACGTCCCCGAAGTGCTGGCGGTGGAGCAGGTCGAGGCCTGAAGCCTTTTGCCTGGGGTTATGTCGCGCTGCGACATGGGGCGCCGGGGAAAGCTAGCTACCGGACGAATATTTGATGCGTGAGACATGTCTGCGCGTTTTGCATCGCCGAAGCGGTGCCAGAACGCGCGGCACGCGACCGAGGCGCTGACCGCCGCTGTGCGGTGGCAACGACCGCTTGAGACCAATCGCTGGCGCTGGCGGCCTGAGCTTAAGGCACCGGTCGGAATTCCATTGCTCGCGTCGTCTCCCAGATGCGGGGGGCATAGGCGACATGGGCACGCGTCGCCCACACATTCACCTGGTGGTGGATAGGGATGACAGCCAGGTCGCGCTGCACGCCAATGCCCACGATTGCCCGATACGCCGCGCCGCGCTCGTCATTATCGATGGTGGCCAGGGCACGCTCCAGCAGCGCGTCGGTTTCCGGATTGCTGTAGTGGCTGGCGCGGATAACGGTGCCCCAGCCACGGTCCGGCGTGGGCGTTGCCACCATGCTGATGAGCGAGGTGTCGGCCTCCCCGGTCGAGGATGACCATCCGGTCAGCGAGATGCTGTTCTCGTCACGCGGGGCGCGTGCGAAGAATAGCGTACTCGGCATGGTCGCCACCGCTGTGCGCACGCCGATGCGGGCCCACATCTGCGCTAGCGCCTGGGCGATTTCCGCATCGTTGACGTAGCGGTCATTCGGTCCGTGCAGCGTCAGCGCGAACCCATCGGGAAAGCCCGCTTCAGCCATCAACCGCCGCGCCGTCGCCGCATCGAACGGGTCGGGCGTAATGGCGGCGTCATGACCAAGCGCGCCCCGCGGCATGAGCTGGCCGGTTGGGACGGAAAAGCCTTCCATCAGTTGTCGCGCAATCCCATCGCGATTGATGGCAAGGCTGAGCGCCCGCCGCACCCGCAAGTCGCGCAGCGGGTTGCTGATGGGGTTGCCACGCAGGTCGGTGACATGGGGCGACCGCTCGCGGCCGACATCGACATAGAGGTAGATGAGCCGCTGCCCGATCCGGCTCTGCACCGTGATGCCGGGCAGCCCGCGCAGCTGCGCCACGTCGCGCGTTGGCACATTGTCGATGGCGTCGACATCGCCGGCGCGTAGTGCTGCCACACGCGCGGTGTCGGACGGGATCATTCGCAGGGTAACGCGGCTGAAAGCCGGGGGGCCAGACCAGTGATTCGGGTTGGCCGTGAAACTGGCACGGTCGCCCGGCGTGTAGCTGGCAAAACGGTAAGGGCCGGTGCCAATGGCGGCACGGCCGGAATTGTAGTCTCGGGTCTCCGCCCCCTCGCCGTTCCTGCGGCTGACGATGCCGTAGGTGCTCATCATCATCGGCATCAACGGCACCGGGCGGTCAGTGTGGAAACGCAGGGTAAGGGGGTCGATCACCTCGATGCGGGTCACGGGCCGGATGTACTGTCCCAGGCTGGCCGGGCTGCCGGGCACGTTGGGCGCGCGGGCGTGGGTGAAGACCACGTCGTCGGCGGTGAAGGGCGAGCCGTCATGGAAAGTCACGCCGGGGCGCAGGTGGATTTCCCACGTCGTCGGCGTGATCGCCTGCCACCTCAGCGCCAGGTTGGGGATCGGTCGCCCATCCGCGTCCGTCGCCACCAGCGTGTCGAATACGTGCTGGGTCAGCGCGTGGTTGGGCGACAGATCGTGGAAATGGGGGTCCATGGAGGTAAACGCGCCGCCGGTGGCGATGTTGAGGGCCGGTTGGGCCTGCGCTGCCGTCATCAATGCGAACAAGGCAATCGGCGCTAGGATCTTCATAGCCTAAGCCTGCCGCGAGGCGGGGCTGAGCGCCACAGCAATCTGGGTTAGGATGGCTACATGGAGATTGGCTTCTACCACCTTACCCGCAGCACCCTTGAGCAGGCATTGCCCAAACTGCTGGCAAAGGTACTGAGCCTGCCCGGCCGGGCCGTGGTGCTGGGCGGCAGCGTGGCGTGTCTTCCGGCCATCGATGTGGCGCTGTGGCAGGCGGAGGAGTGGCTGCCGCACAATGCGCCGGGGGGCGTTGATGCCGCGCTGCAGCCCATCTGGCTCACTGCGGAGGACGGACCGGCGCCCAATGAAGCCCGCCACCTTTTCCTGGTGCGGGGCGCGCACAGCGCCCATCTCGCTGGCTTCGATCGCGCCTTCGACCTCTTCGATGGTGGGGATGACGGGGCCGTCGAAGCCGCACGTGGCCGCTTTCGGGAGGCCCGTGCGGCCGGGCATAACTTGGCCTACTGGCAGCAGAGTGCGACCGGCGGGTGGGAAAAGCGGGCATGAAGCTGCTTCGAAGGGGCCTCCTGCTACTGGTGCTGACGGCTGCCGGGGCTTGGCTGGCCGCCAGCGCGGCTTTGGCCTTCGGGCTGCCTGTCGGCTGGAATATCGCGCGCTGGCCGGTAAGCATCCCCGGGCTGGCAGCCACTTCTCCGGAAGGCGTCACGCTGCGCTGGTCGCCGGTCGACTGGCGCGGGCTTCGTCTGGCCGGGCAGAATTTTACCCCACGGGGCAGTCGTCTGGGCGCCGTGACCACGCTGGACGCTGAGGTGGTGCTGCGCGGCCCTCCGGGGTTGGATGCGGCGACGTGGCGGCTGGCTGGCGGGCATCTCGAGATCACCGGCCTCTCCGTGCTGTGGGGGCCGCTGCGCTTTTCGGGCGCCGGGACTCTCTGGCCTTCCGAGGATGACGCGCTGACCGGGTCGCTACGCGGCCGGATGGAAGGCGGCGATGGCGCCCTGGGAATGCTGGCGCGGGCGGGCATGATCGGCACCGGCGGGCGGGCGGGGGGCGAGGTGGAATTGCCGCTGGCCTTTCATCGCGACGGCAGGGTGATGCTGGGGCCGTTGCTGGTGGCGCAGTGGCGTTGACCGGGGAAGCGCCTCGCCGCGCTCCGCCGCGGCGGAGGTGGCCGTCCTAAAAGCGATCTGGCGGCTAAACCTGTATGATCGTCCCTTCGGCACCCTGTTCTACCAAAGCACCTTCAGCCTGCGCGCTGTAACGTCCGCCTATGCGCAGGGCCTGGCGGACTGCCTGCCGCAGCCTGGCCTCAGCGAAGGATGGCGCCGATCAACAGGTTGAGGATGATCGCGATGGCCGCCAGCGAAAGGACAAAGAGCAGCTTCCTGTCCTCGGGTACGCGGAGCATCGGCCCGACCCCGGTCCAGAACAGGTAGATGCCGTAGAGGCCGAACAAGGCCAGCACCCATCCCAGCACCGGGATGAAGATGAACAGCGATGCCACCCATCCCGCCGTGTTGCTGTACACCACTAGCTTAAGCGCCGCGCCGTCATCGCCGAGACCACCAAATTTCGGCGCCAGGAATGCCGCAAGCTTGGCGACCAAAAAGATCGATAGCAGCGAGAACAGGAGGCCGACGAAGGCGCTCGTCAAAGCCGCGCCGAACCCGGCGATCCACACGAGCGCCAGAAAGCCTGCCAGCGCCGAGGCCGCCGCCAGCGGCAGAGCGTATTGGAGATAGAGCGCCTGAGGCTGATTGGGTTCGGCCGCGATGATCGGCCATTCCGTCTTCGGCGAGGTCAGGATGGCTTGGGCACGCTGGATCAGTTGCATGCGCGAAAGCATGAGGGCGCCGAGGTTGCGCTTGCAAGCGGAAAAAACTGAACCCTTAAACTCCTCCGACCGCAGCTGGCGCGCCGAGCCAGGGCGGCAATCTGTTCAGCAGGAGCGCCGGCGCCACGCCCAGATCGGCCGCCGTGTCCGGCGTTGGCGTGGGGGAAGGCACAGGCACCGGGGCCGCTGGCACGTTGCTGGTGGGAGCCTGCACAGTGGCCGGCGCGGTGTAGTCCGGCACGATGCGCGCCTGCGCACCCTCGATGACGAGCACCCGTGCACCTACTTCCAACGGGACCAGGTCACGCTGCACCACGCTGACCAGGTCGCCGCTGCGCTTGCGGACGATATATTCCACACCGTTGCCGCTATTGGCCGCGCGCTCCGCGGCGTTGCCGATCAGGCCGCCCACCAGCGCGCCACCCACGCTGCCCAGCGCTTCGGCCACCCTGTTGCCGCCCGTGGCGCTGCCGAGCACGGCGCCGGCCGCGCCGCCGGCCGCGGCGCCGGTGGTGCCATCGGCGGAGATCTGCACCCTGCGAAAGCCTGCCACCACGCCCTGCTCGGCCCGGTTGGCCTGCTGCACGGCCCGGGTGGCGTATTCGTCGGCGGAATAGCGATTACCGCAGCCACATAACGCCAGGAGAAGAAGGAAGGACCTGATCATGCGGCGCACATAGCGCGGGCCGGCTGTGCGGCCTATATCCCGGCGATGCGCACACCTTTCCGCAAGATGCACGGCGCCGGCAACGATTTCGTCATTCTCGATGCGCGCCATGGCGAGCTGCCGATCACCCCGCAAGGCGCGCGTTGGCTGGCGGATCGGCATCGTGGGGTGGGCGCGGACCAGGTCATCCGCCTGGAGCAGGCGGATGATGCCGACGTCTTCATGCGAATCTTCAACCCCGATGGTAGCGAAGCGCAGGCCTGCGGCAATGCGACCCGCTGCGTCGCGCGCATCCTGCTGGACGAGATGGGGGCGGACAGGGCGCTGGTGCGGACGCTGGCGGGATTGCTGCCAGTGCGACAAGCCGGCGCGGGGATGATCGAGGCCGATATGGGGCCTGCCCATCTGGGTTGGGCGGAACTGCCCCTGGCGCGCGAGACGGACACGCTGCACCTGCCGCTCCCCGGCGATCCCGCGGCCTGTTCGATGGGCAACCCGCATGCCACCTTTTTCGTGCCGGATCTGGCGACGGTTGATGTGGCTACGCTCGGGCCTCGCTTCGAGCGCGATCCGCTCTTCCCCGAACGCGTCAATGTGGGCTTCGCCCAGGTCCTGGCACCCGATGCCATTCGGCTGGTGATGTGGGAACGCGGCGCCGGAATGACTCTGGCCTGCGGTTCCGGCGCCTGCGCCACGCTGGTGAATGCGTATCGGCGCGGGTTGACGGGGCGGCGTGCGACGGTGGAGCTACCTGGCGGGTCGCTCATCATCACCTGGCGGGAAGATGGCCATGTGCTGATGGAAGGGCCAACCGCGATGTCCTTCTCGGGCGAACTGGATGGATCCCGTCTTGCCGCTTGAGACCCTCGCCTTCGGCTGCAGGCTGAATAGCGCCGAGGCGGAAACAATGGCGGCCCTGGCGGCGGCGGGTGGGCTGCACGACGCGCTGATCGTCAACACCTGCGCCGTGACCAGCGAGGCGGAGGCGCAGGCGCGCCAGGCCATCCGACGCGCAGCGCGTGAAAACCCCGGTCGCCCCATCATCGTGACCGGCTGTGCCGCGACCCTGGCGCCCGCGGCCTGGGCAGCCTTGCCTGGCGTGGCGCGGGTGCTCGGCAATTCGAACAAGCTGCTGGCGATGAGCTGGGGCGCCACCGGCAACCCACCGCCGGCTGTCACCCAGGGCCGCGCACGCGCATTCCTTGAGGTGCAACAAGGCTGCGACCACCATTGCACCTTCTGCGTCATCCGCATCGCCCGCGGCGCATCGCGCAGCTGGGCTGTGGACGAGGTGGTCGGCGCCACCCGCCAGGCCGTGGCGCGCGGCCAAAGGGAGGTCATCCTGACCGGCGTCGACCTCGCGAGCTGGCGCGATGGCGCGCATGGGCTGGCTGCCCTGGCACGCAACTGCCTGGCTGTGCCGGGGCTCGACAGGTTGCGCTTGTCCTCGCTCGATCCGGCTGCGGTGACGCCAGAGCTGCTGGCGCTCTGGGCCGGCGAGGCGCGGCTCGCCCCTTTCCTGCACCTGAGCGTACAGCATGGCGCCGCCTTGATCCTGAAGCGCATGCGACGGCGCCACAGCCCCATGGCCGTGCTGGAGTTGGCCGCGGCGGCGCGGCAGGGGCGTTCGGACATGGCGGTGGGCGCCGATCTGATTGCGGGTTTTCCCACCGAGGATGAGGCGCACCACGCCGCCTCGATGGCGCTGGTGGAGACGCTGCGACCGGCAGCCTTGCACGTCTTCCCCTTCTCCCGGCGCCCCGGCACCCCCGCCTTCCTCCTTCCCGCATTGCCGCCGGCATTGGTGCGGGCCCGGGCCGCCAGCCTGCGCGCGGCCGGCAAGCGGCACGCCGAGGCCGCCGCGGCTGCACGAGTCGGACAGCGCGAGGTGGCGATATTCGACGCCCCCAAACTCGCCACCACCGCGCAAGGACTGCGGTTACGCCTGACCGCCGGCACGGCGCCGCGCGGCAGCATGCAGACGGTGCGGGTGACCGGGGTCGATGGCGCGCTGCTTCTTGCGGAGGCCGAACATGGCGTTGCGTGATCTCTGGAGCCGGATCACCGGCCCCGAACCCAAGCCCGACGGGAACGTGCCAGCTCCGTCCCCGCAGCCCGAGGCTGCGGTACCCCATGATCCGGTGGCCGCGCCTATCCCCGAGCCCGTCCCTGACCCGCCGGGTTTCTTCGGCCGCCTGAAGGCGGGGCTGTCGCGCAGCACTGCGCGGCTGACCGAGACCATCACCGCGACCTTCACCAAGCGGCGCCTGGACGACGCTGCGCTGGAGGACCTGGAAGAGACATTGATCACCGCCGATTTGGGCCTCCCCGCGGCGCAGCGCATCGTCGAGGGCTTTCGAAAGACCCGCTTCGGCCGCGAAGTCTCGCCCGATGAAGTCAAGGCCGCACTGGCGGAGGCGATCGCCGAGATCCTCGCCCCGGTGGCCCGCCCGATGCCGGTGGATTTCGGCCACGCCCCGCATGTCGTGTTGGTTGTGGGCGTGAACGGGGTCGGCAAGACCACGACCATCGCCAAGCTCGGCCAGCATTATGGCGCCCAGGGGCGGCGCGTGATGTTCGCCGCCGGCGATACCTTCCGCGCCGCCGCGGTCGAGCAGTTGCAGATATGGGGGGCGCGGACCGGCGCCACCGTCGTTGCGGCCGAGAAGCACGGCGGGGATGCCGCAGGGCTAGCCTTCGACGCGCTGACCCGGGCGCGTGCCGAGGGCACCGAACTGCTGCTCATCGACACCGCCGGGCGGCTGCACAACAAAACGGCGCTGATGGACGAATTGCAAAAGGTCGTCCGCGTCATCCGGCGCGTCGACCCCACCGCGCCACATTCCGTGCTGCTCGTGCTGGACGCCACCACGGGTCAGAACGCCGTGCAGCAGGCCCGGGTGTTCTCCGAGATGGTGGACGTGACCGGCATCGCCGTCACCAAGCTCGATGGCTCAGCAAAAGGGGGCGTGGTCGTCGCGCTGGCGCAGCAATTCGCCATTCCGCTGCACATGGTCGGCGTGGGCGAAACAGCGGAGGATCTGCGACCCTTCGATGCGGAGGACTTCGCCCGCGGGCTCGTCGGGCTCGATCAACGCTGAGGCGCAGCTGGTTCCGGCTGAGACTATTGGTATCTCGCGCCTACCCCCCGCCAGCGATAGTCTCCTTCCATGCAGCCCCGCATGCACACCGCGATGGTTCGCTTCGGCCTCGGCGCCCGGCTTGGCCAGGCTGTGGCCGACGACGCAGGCGGCTGGCTGCGGCAGCAGCTTCGCGCATTGCCGGCTGAGACGGGGCCGACCACCGCCCAGGGGATGGCCAGCATCCGGTCCCAACGGGCCAATCCAGGGCCCGATGCTTTGCCGGACGGGCAAATGCGGCCCGCGGATATCCTTCGCGTTGAAGCTCTCCTGTGGGCCCGCCGCATGCTGTTGACGGACATGCCGGTGGCCGAACGGCTGGCCTCGTTCTGGGGCAATCATTTCACAGTGAGCCGACGCCAGGGCAACGTGACCGCGATCCTGGGCGCCTACCAGCGCGAGGCGATCCGGCCGCGTATCCTGGGCCGGTTCGAGGATATGCTGCTGGCCGTCATACGGCATCCCGCCATGCTGATGTATCTCGACAATGCGGGCTCGGCTGGGCCGAACAGCCGCGCTGCGGCGGGCGGTCGTCGCGGCCTGAACGAGAACCTGGCACGCGAGATCCTGGAGCTGCACACCCTGGGCGTACGCGGTGGCTACGGCGAGGAGGATGTGACCGGCTTTGCCAACATTCTCACCGGCTGGTCGGTGGGCCGGGGGGCGGAGTTCGGCGAGCCGGATGGCTTCATGTTCCGGCCCCTGGCGCATGAGCCGGGGCCAAAGCGAATCATGGGGCGGGACTTCGCCGAAGGCGAGGAAGGCGGCTTGGCAGCGCTGCGGTTCCTGGCCCGCCACCCCAGCACCACGACCTTCCTGGCCACAAAACTGGTCCGCCATTTCGTCGCCGACGAACCGCCCGACGGTGCGGTGCGGCGGGTGGCGCGTGCCTTGTCGGACACTGAGGGTGGCCTGGGTGCGGCCGCGCATGCGGTGGTCGCTCTCCCCGAAGCTTGGGCACCGCTTACCAAGATACGGTCACCACAGGATTTCGCGATCGCGGTGCTGCGCGCGCTGGGGGCTGACGAAGAGGCAGCACAACCCCTTCTTACCGCCGCCACCCAGTTCTCGCAGACGCTCTGGGCAGCGCCGGGGCCGAATGGCTGGCCTGACAGGGCCGATGCCTGGGCGTCGCCCGAACAGCTCATGCGGCGGCTGGACTGGGTGAATGGCCTGGCTGGGCGCGCCGCCGCGTCGGGCCGTCCGGATGCCCGGGAGGTTGCCGAGGCAACGCTGGGACCCCTGCTGAAGGCAGAAACCATCAACGCTGTGCGGCGCGCCGGCTCCTCGCGTGAGGCGCTGGTGCTGCTGCTCGCAAGCCCGGAATTCCAGCGACGATGAACCGGCGAACGCTTCTTGGCCTTACGGGCGGCTTCGCGCTGCATGGCACGCGCCTCGCGATGGCGCGGGCACCGCATGCCGGCGCGGGCGATGCCCGCTTCGCGGTAGTTCTGCTGCGCGGCGCAATGGACGGGTTGTCGGCGGTGCAGCCCTATGCCGATCCAGCCTTCGCGGCGCTGCGCGGCGCTCTGGCGCTACCGGAGCCAGGCCGGGAGGGCGGCCTGCTGGACCTGGGCGGCAGCTTCGGCCTGCATCCCGCGTTGCGGCGGATGCACGCCTTGTTCGCGGCCGGTCAGTTCCTGCCGGTCCATGCGGTCGCAGGGCCATACCGCAGCCGCAGCCATTTCGATGCCCAGGATTTCCTGGAATCAGGCGCGGGTCAGCGCCTGACATCAGGCTGGTTGAACCGCGCGCTTGGGGCGATGCGGGGGAATGGCCCCGCCCGCCCCGGCCTAGCGGTGGGAGTGGATGTGCCCTTGTTGCTGCGCGGACCGGTACGCGTCGGCAGCTACGCGCCACCAGGCGCCGGCCAGGTGGAAACAGGAACACTGGCCCATCTGGCCACGCTGCATCAAGCCGATCCACTTCTGGGTCCCGCCTTCATGGAGGGGCTGCGCGCGCGCGGGTTCTCGGCGGCTATCCTGGCCGGGCTGGCGCCTACGCCTGGCAATCGCAACGGCTTCATGGCCCTGGCCGGCGCGGCGGGTCGGCTGATGGCGGCAGCGGATGGCCCACGCGTGGCGGCTTTGGAGATGGGCGGCTGGGACACCCATGCGGGACAGCAGGGGCGGCTCAGCGCGACGCTGGGCGAGCTGGATACTGGCCTGGACGCCCTGCGGGAAGGCCTGGGTGCCGCATGGCAGCACACCGCCATCCTGGTCGTGACAGAGTTCGGAAGGACCGTCCGCATCAACGGCACCGGAGGCACCGATCACGGCACAGGCAGCGCCGCCTTCCTGCTGGGTGGGGCCGTCGCCGGCGGGCGAGTAATTGCAGACTGGCCTGGTCTCAGCACTTTGTTCGAGGGGCGTGACCTCATGCCCACTCGGGATCTGCGCGGCCTGGCAAAGGGATTGCTGCGCGATCACCTGCGCCTTCCCATCGCTGCACTGGACCTGGCCTTCCCGGACAGCCAGGCGACGGCGCCGGAGGCCGGCCTGTTGCGGACTTGACCAGCACCGCTCAGCCGGCGAAGCCCGTGGGATGGACACCACCCGCTTCTTCCTGATCCGCCACGCCCTCGTCAGCCCGGAAGCCCGCGCTGTGCTTTACGGGAGCATGGACGTGGCGCTGTGCGAACAGAGCCTGCTGGATGAGACCCAACTCTATGGCTGGCTGGCGGCGCGACTGCCCGCGGAAGCGATCTGGGTTACTTCGACCCTGTCCCGCACCAGGCTGACGGCCGCTGCCATCTTCGCCGCCGGCTACCCGGCTGCCGCGATGGTCGAGGAAGGCGACCTGGTCGAGCAGCATCTTGGGGAGTGGCAGGGTATTCGCCACGAGGAGCTTGTGCAGCGCCTGAAGCATCCCGCGCACCCGTTCTGGCCCCACGCTGGCGAGGAGGAACCGCCAGGCGGGGAAGCCTTTTCCCAGGTGGTGGCCCGCGTGGGTCCTGTGCTCGAGCGCTATGCCTCGTGCCATCCTGGCCGGGATGTGGTGGTGGTGGCGCATGGCGGATCGATCCGTGCCGCCATCGCACATGCCATGCGGCTGACCGCCCATCAGGCCCTGTCGTTCAGTATTCGCAATCTGGGGCTGACCAGGCTCGTCAAACAGGGTGACGACTGGCAGGTGGCCGCCGTCAACGAGGAACCCTGGATCGCCTCGCCGCCCCTTTGACCGGGCAACCGCGACTGTAATGAAAGGCGTTGTCCACAGTTTTATGGGCGCGCCGTGAATCCACGCCTTGTGTTCAGACTCCGCTCAAGCCTACCGTATCTAGTGTTAGAGCTGTCGTCAGGGGACCAGATATGGAATGGAACGTTGAAGCGATCGACAGGCTTCGCGCCTTTTGGGCGGAAGGTCACAGCACCGCCGAGATTGGCCGGCGCATGGGCGTTTCGAAGAATGCCGTGGTTGGCAAAGCGCATCGCCTGAACCTTCCGGCCCGACCCAGCCCGATCCGCCGCGACGTCGTCGCAGCATTGCGACCGGCACCGGCTCGCCGCCACACCCTTCCGCCGTTGCGGGCAGCGCTGCGCGAGCCTTTGCCGCAACTTGGCAGCACCCAGCCGCAGCGCCGGCCCGAAGTCGGAATGGCCGCGCTGCCGGCCATCGTAACCGCCCGCCCCGTCAGCGCGGCACGCCCCTTTCCGCGGGTGGGATTGAAAACCTGCTGCTGGCCAATCGGGGAGCCCGGCACGCAGAGTTTCACCTTCTGCGTAGCGGAAGCAATGGTAGCCAAGCCATACTGCACCAAGCACGCCGCCATCGCTTATGTGAAGGTCCGTGACCGCCGAGAGGATGCGGCCTGATGGTGCCGCTGCCTGAGCGCGGCTTCGGCTATGCGCCCGGGGTTTTTCAGTATTCCTGTGGAGTGAACGCGCTTCCCGGTTTTCGCCTTGAACGGGCAAGGTTCCGGGCGCCTGTACCCCTGATGGAGGGTTTTAATCGCATCGAGGCGCACCTCGCCGCGCTGGGCCTTCCGCCGACGGCCTTTGCCGCTTGTGAACTCCGCAGCCCCGCACCCTTCACCGAGGACGGCTTCGCAGCATTCAACCAGGTTTACGCCGGAACGCTGCAGGCCTGGGGAGTATTCCTGGACCGCACCAATCCTGTGGCCCGCAGCAATGTCTGCCCCGCCGTGTCGCCGCCTCCCACCCCCAGCTTCTTCGCCTTCAGCTACGCGGTACCCGGGCCGGGTGGAGGCTTCGTGGTGGCGGGGAATGGCGAGGCAAGGGAGGGCGGCGCGACCTATCAGGAGAGTATCGTCGCCCCCGGCGACACCTCACCCGCAGGCCTTTCACGCAAATGCGACCACGTGATGACCGAGATGGAGCGCCGCATGGCGACGCTGGGCGTACGCTATTCGGACGCCACCGCCGTGAACCTCTACACGGTGCATGATCCGCACCCGATCCTGGCGACGGAAATCCTTGCCCGGGGGGCACCCGCGCTTGGGATCGAATGGCATTACTGCCGCCCGCCCATCCAGGGGCTGGACTGGGAAATGGATTGTCGCGGCGTCACGCGTGAACTGGTGCTCTGATCCCGGCCCCGCGCTAGGGTCCGCAGTCATGAGCCGGCGTGACATGCAGATCACCCCCGAACTGATGTTGCGGGCCTACCGCGCCGGGCTGTTCCCGATGGCGGAGGCCCGCGGCAGCGCCCGACTTCACTGGCTCGATCCTGAGATGCGGGGGGTGTTGCCACTGGACGGCTTTCACCTGCCGCGGCGACTGGCCCGTACGGTGATGGGCGGCATGTTTCAGGTCACCTGCGACGTTGATTTTGCCGGCACCATCGCGCGGTGTGCCCAGCCCGCGGCAGGTCGTCCGGAAACCTGGATCAATGCCGAGATCGAAGCCCTGTTCAACGCCTTGCACCGGATGGGCCATGCTCATTCGATTGAGGTCCGCCAGGCAGGGGAGTTGGTCGGCGGCCTCTACGGCGTGACGACCGGCGGTGTCTTTTTCGGCGAGAGCATGTTCAGCCGGGTGCGCGACGCGTCCAAAGTGGCCTTGGTGCATCTTGTGGCGCGTCTGCGGTTGTTGGGCTTTACCCTGCTCGACACGCAGTTCACGACCGGCCATCTGGCGCAGTTCGGCACGATCGACATTCCCCGCGCCAGCTACAAGGCAAGGCTGGCGGTGGCCGTCGAGCAGGCGCCAGCCTGGGAAGCCATGCCGGCCGGGCTCAACGCGGCTCTTCTCGCGCTGCGCGCTCCTGCTCCAAAATCCGCCGCTTCCGTGTCAGCCCCCAGCGGTAACCGGTAAGGGCGCCGTTCTTGCCCACGACGCGGTGGCAGGGGACTGCCAGCGAGATCGGGTTCTGCGCACAGGCCCTTGCCGCCGCCCGCACAGCCGCCGGCGCCCCGGCCCCGGCAGCGAGTTCCGCGTAGCTACGCGTTTCGCCGAAGGGGATGGCACGTAGGGCCTCCCACACCCGCCGCTGGAAAACGGTGCCACGCAGGTCGAGCGGCAGGTCGAGAGCCGCGCGGGGCTCCTTGATGAAGTCGATCAAGGTGCGCATCGTGTCCGCCAGTGCCGCGGTCGCATCCTGCACGCAAGCGGCGGGGAAGCGGTGTCGAAGATCGCCCTCCAGGGTCGCCAGATCGTCGCCGATACCAATGAAGCAGACACCCAGCGACGTGGCTCCGATCAGGACAAGCCCCAGAGCCGATTCCGCCTGGGCTATTCGGATGACCTCACCCTGCCCGCCGCGACGGGCAGCGCCGGGGCTCATTCCCAAATGCCGCCCCCGCGCCTCATAGACCCGGCTTTCGCTACCGAAGCCGGCCCCCGCCACGGCATCCACCACCCGGCTCCCCGCCGCCAGCGCGGTGGCAAGCCGCCGGCCACGGATATTCTCCGCGTAGCTGCGCGGGGTCACCCCGGCGATTTCCTTGAACAGCCGGAGAAAGTGATGCCTGGCATAGCCCGCGCGTTCGGCCAGCGCCCCGAGCGACGGGATCGTCTCCGCCGCCTCGATCATCCGCATCGCCGTCGCCACGCCTTCGCGCTGCATGGCAGCCCGTTCGCCCTTGGGGTCACAACGCTTGCAGGCTCGAAAGCCGTCAGCCTCGGCAGAAGCCACGTCAGCGTAGAAGCGGGCGTTGCGGCGCAGCGGCGCGCGCGAGGGACAGCCGGGCCGACAGAACACCCCCTGGGTGCTTACGGCGTAGAAGAAGTCCTCGCTGGGTAAGCGCGCCCGGACGATTTCCCAGCGTACGTCTTCGAGGGTGGAATTTTCAACCTGCATGATGCCGGTATGGTCCGCCCGGTCAGGGGGTCGCCATCCGGTCATTGCGCCCGCTCACGCATCGTCGCCCAGCGCCTTGCGGCGAAGCTCGCGCAGCCGGGCCTCGCCACCGCGCAGCCTGGGGTGGATGACAAGCGCTGCCTCGAAGCTTCGCCACGCGCCTGCCGTATCACCGGCCGCTTCCTGCCAGAGAGAGAGCTGCTGCAGCGCCGCCCAATGGCGCGGCTCCAGCCGCAGCACCTGCTGCAGGTCCCGCAGCGCGGAAGGGGAATCGCCGGCGCGATGCGCCGCGAGCGCCCGGCCAAACCACGGGTCGACCGCCTCAGGCGCGAGGATGATCGCGGCATCGAAATCCTCAAGCGCTTCCCCGGGTAGATTGGCGGCCAGGTTGCGCTGCCCCCGCGCCATGAGCAGCGTGAGGGATGGCGTGAAACGCGCCGCCAGCAATTGCCGGATGCGTTGTTCCACCAGGCCCGCGCCCTGCTCGTCCGGTGCGTGGCGCAGCGCCTCGAACGCCTGGTCCAGCTCGGCGGGTGGGCGGCCCTGCCCCCAGACGGGACAAGCCAGCACAAGCACAAGGAGGACGGCAAGAAAGCGCATCGGCGAAGAATGGCGAAGCCGGTCGGCCGGACGCAAGGCCTATCGCCCCAGGCGAAGCCCCGCCCGTGTCACGATTGAGCGGAACTTCGCCACTTCAGCGGCAATAGAAGCGCGGTGCTTTCGGGGGTGCTTCCCGGAAGGGGAGCAAGCCCAGCCGTGATCAGGCGCTGCTGGGCAAGGGGGTCGGTCAGCACGCCGTTGGCCTAGCATTGCTGAACCGTGCCAAACCAGGGTCCAGCCCGCGCGGGGCCACGGTGATATTCCAGGTCGCGATCTCGAACCCCCGCGAGCACCGCGGATGGTGGGCCCATCAGCAAGGCGCTTCGGTTCACGGGGTCAGGCTTTCCATGGCAGCCGCCACTCCCCCCGGGCGATGCGTCACGCCGTTCAATTTCATTGCCATCTCCACCGAGGCCAGCGTGCCCAGGATCATCGGTTCATTCAGGTCGCCCAGATGGCCGATCCGGAACACCTTGCCAGCAAGCTTGTTCAGACCTGCACCGAGGGAAACGTTAAAGCGCTCCCTGGCTGTTGCACGCACTGCATCAGCGCTCTGACCCTCGGGCAACAAAATGGTGGTCACACTATCCGAAGCGCGGGCGTCGTTTTCACAGAACAGGTGAACGCCATCGCCATTGCCGGCCCAGTGACGGACAGCGGAGCGCACGGCGCGGGCCAGGCGGGTGTGCCGGGCAAACACGCCCTCCAGGGTTTCCTCCTCGATCAAGCGGAGGGCCTCCTCCAGCCCATAGAACAGGCTCGTGGGGACAGTGCCGATGAAGCTTTTATGCCGGCGCGCGCCCATTTCGGTCCAATCGAAATAGTGTTTTGGCAGGGTGCTGGTCCGATGCGCGGTCAGCGCCTTGTCCGATACGCCGGTGAAGCTCATGCCAGTGGGCAGCATCAGTCCCTTCTGGCTTCCGCCCACCACACAATCGATGCCCCATCCATCCATGTCGAAGGGCATGCAGCCCAGGGAGGAGATGGTATCTGCCAGGAACAGGGCGGGGTGCCCGGTGGCATCAAGAGCCGCGCGCACCTCGGGCAGGGGCAGCATCACCCCCGTGGCAGTTTCATTCTGTACGACGCAGATCGCCTTGATGCGATGGCCAGTATCGGCCGCGAGGGCCGCGCGCACATCGGCGAAGTCGACGCCCTGCCGCCAATCCGCTGCGACCGTTTCGATCTTGAGGCCCAGGGCGCGCCCCATCTTGCCCCATGATTCCGAGAAATGACCCGTCTCAATCACCAGCAGGGTGTCGCCGGGGGAAAAAAGATTGACCATGCTCGCCTCCCAGGCACCGTGGCCGGAGGCGGTGTATAGGAACAGGTGCTGCTCAGTGCGCAGGATGCGCTTCAAGCCGGCCACGCAGCGTTCGTAGACCGCGAAAAAAGCCGAATCATTGAAGTCGATGCTGGGGCGGGCGATGGCGAAGAGAATGCTGTCGGGAATATTCGTCGGGCCGGGGTTGGCAAAGAACAGGCGGCCGCGTGGGGTGATGGCGTTCATTGTGTTTCCTCTGTTCGGCGCTCAATCGCCATAGGTGCTGATCTCGATGAGGTTGCCATCCGGATCGCGGCAGTAAACGCTGTTCATCAGACCAAGCGCGCCGTGCTTTTGCACGGGCCCCTCCACGATCGTAATGCCGCAGGCAGTGAGATGACTGGCGATCTCCTCCGCGCTCACGGTGGAGATGAAGCATAGATCCTGGCTACCTGGGGCCGTGACCGCACCGGTGTGCCAGACGCCGCTATCAGCATCATGCGGCCGCAGGTTAAGCTTCTGGCCGCCGAAACGCAGGGCGGTGCGATTGTCACGCCCGAAGGTCTCGCGTTCCATCCCCAGCACCCGCTGATACCAGGAAGCGGATACCTCCACCTCGGCGCAATTGATGACCAGATGATCGAGACGATCGACAGAGAAACGCATCTGCTCAAGCCTCCTGACGCTTGGCTGTCACTTCGATCTCGACCCGCATGGCGTCCGTCTGCAGACCGGCATGGATCAGCGTCGATGCTGGCCTGGCGCGGCCCAGGTACTTCTTGATGACAGGCCAGCAGGGCTGCCAGTCCTCGCGCCGCGGCACGATGAATAGCACACGGACGACGTCGTCCAGGCTCGAATTCGCCTGAGCTAGAGCGGCAGCGATGTTCTGGAAGCACTGTTCGGCCTGGCCGACCACATCCTCCACGATCGTCATGGCGGCGTAGTCGTAGCCGGTGGTGCCGGAGACAAAGATCAAGTCTCCGTCCACCACGGCGCGGGAATAGCCGATCTCCTCCTCGAACAGCGAGCCGGAGGAAATACGCGTTCGCTTGGTCATGGCTGAAAATCCCCGAGGGTGAGAAGACCTGATTTTGACAAGGCGCCAGGTGCGTGAAACCAAGTGATGGCAGTGATCGGGAGGTCGACCAGGCGGCCATCCAGCGTGACGCGAAGGCGATGACCGATGGCGGGGATGCCATCGAGCTCGACCAATGTGGGCAACACCGTGCCGGGCGCGGCCACGTCGAACCGGAACCCGGTCATCGGAGCAGATCCTGCGCCGCGGCCATCGCGAGTGGACTGGGCGCCCGGGCGCATACCCGTCGTTCCGGAACCCCGTCAGGAGCCTGGCGTCGCGTCACTCAAGCCCCTCGTAGAAATCATTGCCTTTGTCATCCATGACGATAAAGGCGGGGAAATTCTCCACCTGGATTTTCCACACCGCCTCCATACCCAGCTCGGCATATTCGAGGACTTCGACATGCCTGATGCAGTCCTGCGCCAGACGGGCCGCCGGGCCGCCCACACTGCCGAGATAAAAACCGCCGTGCTGCTTGCACGCGTTCAGAACCGCCTTGCTGCGATTGCCTTTTGCCAGCATCACCAGTGACCCGCCAGCGGCCTGGAATGCCGCGACATAGCTGTCCATCCGGCCTGCGGTTGTCGGGCCAAAGCTGCCGGTCGCCATCCCCGTGGGTGTCTTGGCCGGGCCTGCGTAGTAGACCGGATGGTCCTTCAGGTATTGCGGCAGTCCCTGCCCGGCATCCAACCGCTCCTGCAACTTGGCATGCGCGATGTCACGCGCGACGACGATGGGGCCCGTCAACGACACCCTGGTCTTGACCGGGTGCCGGGAAAGCTCGGCCCTAATCGCGGCCATGGGGGCATGAAGATCGATTGCGACGACATCTCCCGCTGTGATGTCTTCGGTGACAACAGGCAGGTATTGCGCCGGGTCGGTCTCCAACTGCTCCAGGAAGACCCCATCCGGCGTGATCTTCGCCCTGATCTGCCGGTCCGCACTGCAGGACACGCCGATGCCGATGGGCAGCGACGCGCCATGCCGGGCCATCCGGATGACCCGTACGTCATGGCAGAAATACTTGCCGCCGAACTGCGCCCCGATGCCCAATTGTTGCGTCAGTTTGTGGACCTCCGCTTCCAACACCCGGTCGCGGAAGGCGTGGCCAGAGGCATCGCCAGCCTCGGGCAGACCGTCGAGCCACTTTGTACTGCCCAGCTTCACCGCCTTCAGATTCGCTTCTGCGCTAGTGCCGCCGATGACGATGGACAGATGATAGGGCGGGCAGGCCGAGGTGCCGAGTGTCTTGATTTTTTCCTCGATGAAGGAAAGCAGCTTCGCCTTGTTCAGCATGGCCCGGGTCTGCTGGTAGAGGAATGTCTTATTGGCTGACCCGCCGCCTTTCAAAATAAACATCAGGTGGAATTCTTCAGCATGATGCTCACCTGGGGCCGCCATGATGCTGAACTCCACCGGCATGTTGTTGCCCGTGTTGACCTCATCAAACATGCTGACTGGTGCCATCATGGAGTAGCGCAGGTTGGTCTCCGTGTAAGTGCGGGCGATACCGTAGCTCAGCGCTTCCTCCTCGTCGCCTTCCACCCAGACACGTTGGCCCTTCTTTCCAAAAACGATGGCGGTGCCGGTGTCCTGACACATCGGCAGCACACCGCCCGCGGCAATATTGGCGTTCTTCAGCAGGTCGAGCGCCACGAAACGATCGTTGGCGCTGGCTTCGGGATCATCAAGAATGTTGGCCAGCTGCCTGAGATGGGCGGGACGCAGAAGGTGCGAAACCTCGTGACACGCCGTCCGCGCCAACTCTTCCAGCGTGTGCGGCTCCACTTTCAGCACCGTTTTGCCCGCAACCTCGATCGTCGAAACCCCCGCTAAGTCCAGACGCCGGTAGAACGTCGTATCCACCGCCAAAGGAAACATGGTGCTGAAGGCGAAACCCGATGGGCGGGGAGGATTGTCGAGCGGCATGACGGCCTCGGTCAAATGTCTTTCTGACTGATACTCCGCCAACGTGTGGGCGTCATCCCGTTCAGCATTGCAGCTTTCCGGACATGGCAGCCGGAGAAGTGAAGGAAGCCATTACAAAAGCCTTGCCAAACAATTGCAAATGTCAGACGGCTGTATAAACCGGATATTAAGTCGGGCTGCCATCCCGGGTTTCCGGTGGCGCCGCCAGGGGGAAATCAGAACGCAATGTCTTCACCAAGCATGTCCGCACGCACCGCGGAAGTCGACCGTCCAATGACGAAGGAAGAGAGGAAGGTCATTCTCGCCTCTTCGCTGGGCACCGTTTTCGAATGGTACGATTTTTATCTGTACGGCTCGCTGGCGACCATCATCGGCGCCCAGTTTTTTAGTCAGTACCCCGAGGGCACGCGCAATATCTTTGCGCTATTAGCCTTTGCGGCGGGCTTCCTGGTTCGACCCTTCGGCGCCCTCGTCTTCGGCCGCCTCGGCGATCTCGTGGGCCGGAAATATACCTTCCTGGTGACCATCGTGATCATGGGTGCCTCAACCTTCGCTGTGGGCCTGCTGCCCAGCAGTGAGACCATCGGCATTTCGGCCGCGATCATCCTGATCATCCTCCGCTGCCTGCAAGGCCTTGCGTTGGGCGGCGAGTACGGCGGTGCGGCGACCTACGTTGCTGAACATGCCCCACATGGTAAGCGTGGGTTCTACACCAGCTTCATTCAGATCACAGCAACAGCAGGCCTGTTCCTCTCCCTGCTCGTCATCCTGGGCGTCCGCGGTTACCTAGGTGAACAGGCGTTTCTGGCATGGGGCTGGCGTATCCCGTTCCTGCTATCCGCCATCCTTTTGCTGATTTCGGTCTGGATACGGATGCAGATGCAGGAGAGCCCGGCCTTCCAGAAAATGAAGGATGAGGGCACCCGTTCCAAGGCGCCGTTGAGTGAAGCCTTCGGCCAGTGGCGCAACGCAAAGGTGGCGATTCTGGCCCTGTTCGGTCTGGTCATGGGCCAGGCGGTGGTGTGGTACACGGGGCAGTTCTACGCCCTGTTCTTTCTCGGCTCGGTTTTGAAGGTCGATGGCTTCACCACCAACATGCTCATTGCCTGGTCGCTGCTGCTGGGCTCGGGCGGTTTCGTCCTGTTCGGCTGGCTATCCGACAAAATCGGCCGCAAGCCCATCATCATCGGTGGCATGCTGCTGGCAGCCGCCACCTACTTTCCGCTCTTCAAGCTCATGAGTGCAGAGGCCAACCCGGCGCTGTCCTCGGCCCACGCCAACATTACCGTCGTCATGCGTGCCGACACCGCGGGTTGCTCGTTCCAGTTCAATCCGACGGGGACGGCTAGCTTCACTCAGCCTTGCGACCTGGCAAAGGCCGCCCTGGCCAGCGCGTCGGTCAATTATCGCGTGGAGGCGACACCTGGTTCGCGGGATGTGACGGTCACCGTGGGCAATCAACCGCCCGTGGCGATCACCGGTAGCACCAGGGCGGAAGTGGCGGCGCAGATCGCGCCGCGGTTGGCGGCAGTGAGCTACCCCACGGCCAACAACCCCACGGTCGTCAAGATGAGCGGACCATTCGATATTTTCCGTGAACAGCCCGCCGTCCTAATCGGCATTCTTACGCTGCTCGTGATTTACGTCACGATGGTCTACGGGCCGATCGCGGCGGCGCTGGTCGAAATGTTTCCCACCCGCATCCGGTACACCTCGATGTCGCTGCCATATCATATCGGCAATGGCTGGTTCGGTGGACTGATGCCGGCCACTGCCTTCGCCATGATCGCGCAGACTGGCGATGTGTTTTATGGGTTGTGGTACCCTATTGTCATAGCAGTCGTCTGCGCCGTCATCGGGATCCTGTTCGTGCGCGAGAGCAAGGATAACGACATCGACGCACTGGAAGTCAGCTCGCGCTGAGTGAGAAAGCTCGGAGGGCGGCGGGTATCATCCCGCCGCCCTCTTACCAGTGATCGGAATTGGCAGGCGCAATTGGCCTGCGTTCAGGCCTTGCCTGCCAGGTAATTATCGAAGAACGAGGTACGCTTCAGGATGCGGTTTTCCATGTCCAGCAGCAGGTCGCTATCGGCTGCTGCCTGGAGATAGGCGGCCCAAGCGGGGTCGGCGGCCATAGCAGCCCTTCGGCGTTCTCGGTCACCCTGATCCGAATAGCCCCACATGTGGACGACACGGTTCAACTGGCCCTCGACCGTGGTGTGCCAACCCAGACAGTTTTCGAGATACTGAAGCTGCAGCGGCCAAGCCTTTTCTTCGTATAGCTTAACGAAGGCGGCCATTTTGTTGGGTTTGCATGTGTAGATGCGTAGGTCGATGATCATGCTGGGCTCCTGGTTTGGCCATGGCTAGGCAGTCTCTCCCAGCGCAGCCGTAAGCACCAGCCTAGACTACGGCGCTGGGGGATGCGGCTGCTGCAACGTAAGCGCCGGCCCAGGTCATGCGGTGAAGGTGTAGTCCTTCCATTGCTTCTTCATTTCAGCTTTCCAAAGCTTTCCGGTCGCCGTCAGGGGCAAGCTGTCCACGAACTCCACACCGTCCGGGATCCACCACTTCGCCACCCTGCCCTCATAGATCGAGAGAATGGACGCAGGGCTGGGATCGCTGCCGAGTTTGCGCACCACCAAAAGCAGAGGCCGCTCGTCCCATTTCGGGTGATGCGCAGGGATCACCGCCGCCAGCTGTACGTCAGGGTGGCCCAGGGCCAAGTTTTCGAGGGTGATGGAGCTGATCCATTCACCACCCGATTTAATGACATCCTTGGCGCGGTCGACGATCTCGATCGTGCCCAATGCGTCAATCGTCACCACGTCGCCGGTGCGCATCCAACCATCACTGGTAAAGGCGTCCTCATTTGTCCGATTGTAGTAGGCGCTGGCGACCCAGTGGCCCCTTACTTCCAGCTCCCCGAATGCCAGCTCGTCCTGCGGGATCGGTTTGCCGATGGCGTCCAGCGCCCGTAGATCAACTCCGAATTGCGGCCGGCCCTGCTTGCGCGAATACGCCAAGAAAGCCGCCTCGGACCAATCCGACTGCTCAGCCTTGCGGGTATTCACGCTGCCGAGCGGGCTGATCTCCGTCATTCCCCAGGCGTGCAGGATGGGTACGCCGTATTCCCGCTGAAAGCCCTCCGTGATCGCCACAGGGAGGGCAGTACCACCGACCACCAGGCGCGGCGGATGTGAGAACCGAATGCCTTCCTGCGACTGAAGCCATTGCAGGAGCCCCGTCCAAATGGTGGGCACGCCAGCGCTGAACGTCACTCCCTCAGCTTCCATCAGACCGTACAGGTTGGATGGCTGCAGCCGGGGACCGGGCAGCACCAAACCGCTGCCGGCCATTGGCGCACAATATGGCAGGCCCCAGGCGTTGACATGAAACATGGGTACAACCGGCATCACCACATCCACGGCTCGCAACGCGAACACGTCGGGCTGAATGGCCGCCATTGCGTGCAGCACCGTCGACCGGTGTGAGTATAACACCCCCTTCGGCTCACCGGTGGTGCCACTCGTATAGCAAAGCGCGCTCGCGGTCCTTTCATCCAGAACAGGCCACTCGAAATCCGCAGGCTCATCCTGAATGAAGTCTTCATAGGCCAGGGCCTGTACTTGCAACTTGGGCAGTGCTGCCCCGTCCATGACCACGACGGTATGCAAAGAGGATGGCAGCCGGTCCGCCAAGGCCATAAGGGTGGGCACCAGAGAGGAGTCGACGAACAGCGCGACATCCTGCGCGTCGTTCAGAATATAGCTGATCTGATCAGGGAAAAGCCGCGGGTTGACCGTGTGCAGCACGGCACCGCTGCCCGAGACAGCGTAGTAGAGCTCCAGATGAGGAAGCGTATTCCACCCCAGCGTGGCCACGCGTTGGCCTGAGCGCACCCCCAGCCGGTCAAGCGCCCTGGCGAGTTGTGCGACCCTGGCGGCAGTGGTGGGGTAGTCGGTGCGAAGCTGCGTGCCGTCTGCCGCAACACTCACGATCTTGCTGCCGCGATGATGTCGCGCGGCATGAGCAAGAATGGATGAAATCAGCAGGGGGTGGTCCTGCATAAGCCCGATCATGCCGCCGTTTCCCCCGGTCCAAGTTACCACCGACTATCGGCGGCAGGGGCGGCGGGACGCAAGCCTACGCGGGCAGATTCAGCGCGCGGCGGTCGTCTGGCTGCGCAGTTCCCGCGCGCGGGCCAGGACACGATCTTCCATCTCGGAATTGGTGGAGGTGGAAGCGGGCTGATCGATCCACTGGCCACCGCGCTGGATTTGACGAAATACCTGCACACGGACACCGTCTGAGCGAAGCTGCCTGCCCAGGACATAAGCCTGTGCCTTGAAGCGCTCATTCTCCGCACTGGGTGGGGAATACCAGTCGGTGATGATGACACCCCCTGCCGGATCTGCGCTTGCCAACGGCATAAAGCTCAAAGTCTCCAGCGTCGCACGCCACAGATAAGCGTTGACGCTGACGCCTCCAGGGCCGCCGGCGCCCTGGTCAGCCTGGCTGCGGTCGGTACCAAACACGACAAAGCCGGCGTCCCTTGGGTTGCGCCCCGCCTCTCGTAGGATCCGTTCACGTGCATTATCCGTGCCGTATTCCTCGTTACCCACCAGCCGACTGCTGCTGCAAGCGGCAAGAGCTAATGGGGCAGCAATGACAATGGCGATGAACGGACTGCGCATGGTCGTTTGCATACCCCGCGTCGCGGAAAGAAGAAAGGGGCGGCAGTTGCCTACCACCCCTCCCGGTATCGATGAATTTTCGCTGGCTCAGAAAGCCAGGCGCGAACCCAAGATGAACACATTCGTCTGACCGCGGCTCTGGATGCCCGGACGGGCAGCGTCAAGGTCGCGACCATTCTCACGCACCGAGTGGTAGACGTACTCGGCGATCAGATCGAGGCCAGGTGCCAAGCGATAGTTGCCGCCGACGCTCATGCCCCAACGACGCTGGCTAGCCAAGTTATTGCGGTCACCAAAGTTCACCGGGTTAGCCTGACGCACAAGGCGACCATTGGCGGCATCGAAATCGGAACGACCACCACCTTCGTAAACGCCGGTCACGAAGTTCGTGCCCACCGTGATCGGGCCGGCAGTGTAGCTGGCGCCCACGTTCAGGGTCTGCGCCTGTCGGTCACCACGGATCGTGTTGCCCCAGAAGAAGTTGTAATCACCCTGGTAGTAGGCGGCGCCCACAGTCAGGCCGAGATAAGTCGCCTGCGCGCCCACCTGCCAGACGTTGAGGCCGTTCATGGTGCGAACCTGGGCATTTGCGTTGCTCAGATCGAGAGCGACGCCCGAGCCGATGTAGCCGGCCGTAACGGCCAGGCCCACTCCAGCGAAGGTTCCGCGGTAGCGACCGGCCACCTGGTATTCGTTGCGGCGGGCCATGGCGCCGCCAGACTGCGCCGGAGCAACGGCCCAGGACGTAGCACCACGGAACGCATAGGCGCGGTCACAACCAGCCGTAGCAGTATCGGACGGGCAACCGTTTTGGCCGAAACCGCCACCGTTCGGTGCGTAGCTGACACCAAAATCGAAGCCGAAGAACTGCGGTGACATGTAGATGACCTTGGTGTTGTCACCCATCTGAGCCGGGCCTGTCTGCGTGCGGTTGCCGCTCTGACGGGTCTGGAACTGCTCCCAGACGCCATAGACGCCGCCGGTGCCGAAGTTTGTGATGAAACCGGAGTTCATCAAGCCACCGAGCACGCCGTCCTCGTCGCCAGCGCGAAGCTGCCCGAAACGGGGATGCGCCACGAACACATACGCCTCATCGGCGACTGCGGTCGATCGCTGCACGCCGGAGCGGTTGCCACCCGTCAAATTGCCTTCCAGCGCATTGAAGATCATGTCGATCTGGCCACCATAGGTGAAGCCGAGCGACGACTTACCCGAAACAATGACCGACACGGCCGGCAGGTTGATGATGTCGTGCTTACCAACGCGGGCGAACGCGCCCGGTGCGGTCGCAACCGGGTTGCTCAGGCCGCTCAGGCCGCCGGGCGCACCCGCGGTAAGCGTGTTGTTCACGCCCAGCGCAGTGACCGGAGTGAAGGTGCCAACGTTGCTGCCGGCCAGGCCGGGCAGCGCCACGGACGCCGTCGTATTCGCGGCACGACCGAAATCAGCCGAGCCGCCGGGCAGCGAGTTGCCGCCATTCTGGTTGATGTAACCGTAATAGACGCCGATGGAGCCGCCGAGCCGAACGGTCGGAGCATCCTGGGCGGCGGCGGGCGTGATCACCGCGGCCCCGAAGGCGGCGGAGACGACTGCCGTCGTTCCCAGCAAAATCTTGCGCATGAAAAACCTCCTCGAAGGCCATAACGGCCATTTCCCTTGACCCACCCGCCGCCGGCATACCGGCCGACGGATTGTGCCCCCCATACATGGCCAGCTCATGCTGACGACACCCGGGTCCGGAAATACTATTGAATGGTGTGCCCGCTGTCGGCAACGGTGCTTTCGCACCTTAGCGACATCCCCGAGACACTGTGGCCCCGGGGCCACATCAACTGTGGCTTAATCTGCCAACGCATGTCATGCGCCCTCCGAAATCGCTTTCAGCGCGACTCTGGCGTCCAACTGACCTTCATAAAGCGCCCGGCCAAGGATGGCCCCGGCAATTCCTTCAGGTGCGGCTTGCAGGTGTTCGATTTCCGAAATCGTGCAGACACCTCCGGAGGCGATGACCGGGATTTTGACCTGAGCGGCCAAAGCACGTGTCGCCTGCACATTGGCGCCACCCAACATGCCGTCGCGGTCGATATCCGTGAAGATGAGCGCAGCAGCTCCGGCATCCTCAAATCGGCGGGCAAGGTCGCCGGCCGAAATGTCGCTTACCTGCGCCCACCCATCGGTCGCCACAAAGCCGTTCTTCGCATCGATGCCCAAGACGACCTTTCCAGGAAAATAACGGCAGGCTTCACGGACAAACGCCGGGTCCTTGACTGCCACGCTCCCCAGAATGATTCGGCTGACGCCCGCCTCCAGCCAGGCTTCGGCAGTGGCCAGGGTACGGATGCCACCACCCAGCTGAATGGGAACGGTGGTTGCCGCAATGATGGACTTTACAGCTCCGGCGTT
>JACMRO010000119.1 GCA_014376425.1 Rubritepida sp. | reverse complement strand
CTTGCGTTGCCACGAGATCGCTGTCGACCATCGCTGGCGGCGTGGCGGCGAAAGCAAGGGCTCGGGCGGCCTGGTTGCGGGCATGGAGGCGGGCTGGGATATCCTCACCACCTTCCCCCGGCTGGCACTGCAACTGCGGCGCGCGACGGCATGACGGCCGCCCCCCTTGCACCGCGTGAAGCGCACTGCCTGTTGCGTGGAGCTGCTGGTCTCCAGCGCAATGGCGCTGCTGCGGTACTGCCAAAGGATGCAGAGCTCGTCATCCGTTTAGGTCAGCCTACCACGAGGGCCTTGCCATGCACGTTCTGTTGACCGGCGGCGCCGGCTTCATCGGTCAGCACACGCTGGCGGTGCTGCTGGAGCGCGGCCATGCCGTTCGGGTGATGGATTCACTGCGCGCGGATGTGCATCACGGCAAACCCTGGGCGCCGCCTGCCGGCGTCGAACTGCAGATCGCCGATGTGCGCGACGCCGCTGCCTGCGACCGGGCCCTGACAGGCGTCGACGCGGTGATCCACCTCGCCGCCAAGGTAGGCCTGGGCGTCGATGTGCAGGATTTGCCGGATTACGCATCGTCGAACGACGTCGGTGCGGCAATGCTGTTCGCCGCGATGGCCCGGGCCTGCATCGGCCGGTTGACCCTGGCCAGCTCCATGGTGGTGTATGGCGAGGGCCTGGCGCTCTGCCCGCAGCACGGTTTGGTGCCGCCGGCGCCTCGGCTGGAGGCTTCGCTCGCCGCGGGCGATTTCGAGCCGCCCTGCCCTCATTGCGGACAACGCCTGACAGCGCAGCTGGTGGCCGAGAATACGCCCTTCGACCCGCGCAACGCCTATGCCAGCAGCAAGGTCGCGCAGGAATTCTACGCGCAGAACTGGTCGCGTGTGACCGGCGGTTCAGCGGCGATGATGCGCTACCACAACGTCTACGGGCCGGGCATGCCGCGCGACACGCCCTATGCCGGGGTCGCGGCCATCTTCACCTCGGCGCTGCGCCGCGGTGAAGCGCCACGCGTGTTCGAGGATGGCGGGCAGCGGAGGGATTTCATCCATGTCCGTGACATACCCGCCGCCACCGTCGATGCCTGCGAGCAGCACCGTGCGGGCGTCGCGGCATTCAATGTGGGCTCCGGCACGCCGCGCACGGTGGGGCAAATGGCACAGGCGCTGGCGACCGCTCTGGCCGGACCCGCGCCGGTGGTGACCGGCGGGTACCGGCTGGGCGATGTTCGGCACATCACCGCCGATTCCCGGCACCTGCGCGAGGCTCTGGGCTGGGCACCGCGGATCGCGTTCGAGGATGGCATGCGTGAGCTGGCGCACGCCCCGGCGGATTTGCGTTCCTTGGGCCTATCCTGACCTTCGCCTATGCGCCGCGCGTGCCCAAGGCGCGGGCGGCGCCGAGCCAGCCAGCCCCATCAATCTGCGCACCAAGGGCGTCGATCACCTCGGCTGGGCGGGCGCCAGCTGCGCGCAGCCGCTGGCGTTGCGCGGCCAGTTCATCCAGCCGTGTTTCCCATTCCGGGCCGAAAGCCGATTCCAGTCTGGCACGCAACGCAGCCGCCAAGGCTGGCGCGCGCCCGCCGGTAGAGACTGTCAGCAACAGGTCGCCCCGGCGCACCAGTGCAGGTACGTGTACATCGCACAGATGCGGCACGTCCTCGATATTGACCGTGATCCTACGCGCGCGCGCCGCGGCGGCGAGCCACTCCGCGCATTCGGACGGCAGCCCCGCGCCGAAGACCAGGCGCTGGCCTTGCAGCAGGCTGACATCCGGCCGGCCGGGGGCAAAGGTGAGATGGCGCAGGCCCGCCCCCTCCAGCAACGCGCGGCGCTTGTCGAAGGCAGGCCCGCTGCCGGCCAGCAGGGTCGGCGTATCGGCCAGGAAGACCAGCGGCAGCATCAGGCGGCCAGTGGCAGGGCGCGCAGCGCATCCGCGCCCAGGCGTGCGCAGAAATCGCCGAAGCCCTCGCCCGACGCGCGGCCCGCGGCCCAGGCGGCAATGACGGGCGCGAGCGTGGCGCCGATCGCCTCAAGCGGCACCTTGTCGGCCAGCGGGAAGTTCAGCCTGGTACCCGCGAAATCGCCGCCGACGAAGAGCGTGTAGAGGCCCGGCGCGCGGCCCACCACGCCGATATCGCCCTGGTAGGGACGCGCGCAGCCATTGGGGCAGCCGGTCAGACGCAGCGAGACCCGTTCGTCCAGCAGGCCGTGGCGGGCGAGCTCGGCCTCGACTTGCGCCAGCACATCGGGCCGCACGCGCTCGCCCTCGGCCAGGGACTGGCCACAGGTAGGCAGCGCGACGCAAGCCAGCATGTACCGCGCGACAGGCGTGTAGCTCGCGGCCGGGCGTACGTCATGCGCGGCCATCAGCGCGTTCAACGCAGGCTGGTCGGCGGGCGCGACATCTGCCAGCAGCAGGTCCTGGCCAGGTGTCACGATGGGATAGGCGCCGAACCGCGCGATCGCGTCACGCAGTGCTACCCGCAGCGGGCCAGCCACCCGCCCGGACGGGATGTGCAAGCCGAGCCAGAGGCGACCATCGCCCTGATCGTGCCAGCCCATATGGTCGGGGATGGACATGCGCGGCAGCGGCGGGGCGGGGCGCAGCGTGCGGCCCAGGTCGGCGGCGAGAACCGCGCGCGCCCATTCCACCCCGCGTTCGGCCAGAACGTATTTCAACCGCGCATGCTTACGGTCGGTGCGGTCAGCGTGGTCGCGGGCGAGGCGGACGACTGCTTCCGCGACCTCCAGCACCTCATCGCGGCCGATCAACGCCACGGCATCGGCGATGCGCGGGAAGGTGGCGGGCTTGTTGTGAGTCATGCCCATGCCACCGCCGATGGTCACGATCCAGCCTTCGTCATGCCAGACGAAGCCCAGGTCATTGGCCAGCACATCCGCACTGTTGTCGTCGGGGTGAACCATTGCGATCTTGAACTTCCGCGGCAGGTAAGTTGAGCCATAAAGAGGCTCTTCCCCCGGCACGACGGCGGGTTCCTCGCCCAGGAAGATTTCATGATGCGCGCGCGAGCGCGGCAGCAGTGCGGCGGACAGGCGCTGCGTCTCGGCGCGCAGGCGGGCGTGGACGGCGTCCGCGCGTGGCGCCGGTGTGGTCATAACGTTGCGCACCACATCGCCGCAGGCGGCAAGCGTGGTCAGCAGGGCGGCATCGACCTCGGCAATGGCAGCCTGAAGATTTCCCCGCTTTATCGTGTGGAATTGCACGCCCTGGCGGGAGGTCAGCCGCAGCGTGCCGTCGGCGTGGGTCTCCGCCAGGGCATCCAGCGCGAGCCATTGAGCCCCGGTGAGGCGGCCCGCCGGTATGCGGACGCGCACCATGAAGGACCAGTCCTTATCCTCCCCGACCTGCTTGCGTTCGGTTGCGGTATCGCGGTCGAACTGCTCGTAGGTTCCGTGAAATTTCAGCAGGGTATAAGCCGCCTCTGAAAGGCCGCCCCGGGCTTCGGGCGTACTGAGTTCGGCAGCCAGCGTGCCGCGTAGGCCGGCTGATTCCGCTTTGATTCGTTCGGCTGCGCTGTGGGACATAATATTTACCGTATTGCTGATGTACATTGTTTCAGCACGCCTGTACGAATCACGCAACACAGGCGTGGAATTAGGCGATGGCCCTCGATTATGCGTCCTTGCTGGCGCGCGACCCCTTCCCCCCCGGCGAGGTCTGGCTGGCCGGCGCCGGTCCCGGCGATCCGGGCCTACTGACACTGCGCGCCGCCCAGGCGCTGTCGCAGGCTGACCTGATCCTGCATGACAGCCTCAGCGGCGGCGCCGTGCTGCGTGATGCCCGCCCGGATGCGGAGATCATTGCGGTGGGCAAGCG
>JACMRO010000010.1 GCA_014376425.1 Rubritepida sp. | reverse complement strand
TCATGGCCGCGATCCAGGAGGAGCTCGTATCGCAACCGCACACCGACCGGATCGACTTCGCCAGTCAGCTGCGGCGCCTGATGGAAGCGATGCACGACGGCACGCAGGTCGAAGTCATTGCTGAGATCGAAGCGTTGGAAATGCCGGTCGACCGGGCGCTGTCGCTGGGGCTGATCGCAACGGAATTACTTTCAAACGTATACAAGCATGCCTTCCGTGGACGGGGAACGGATGGTCGTCTGTGGGTCAGCCTGCGCAGCATCGGGGGCATGGTCGTGCTGACATTGCGGGACGACGGACCCGGCATCCCGCCGCCCGAGGCGCGCCCCCACTCGGTCGGGTTGCAGATCGTGGAAGCCCTCGCGGCGCAGGGCGATGGTGAAGTTGAGGTGGATACCGCACCGGGTTCCACCGTCCGGGTGTGCGTGAAGGCGCTGGCCTGACTCAGCGCCGCGCCTTCAATGCCGCCGCCAGCGTGCCGTCATCCAGCACATCCAGCGCGCCACCCATCGGCACGCCCTGCGCGAGGCGGGTGGTCTTCACGCCGGTGGCAGCCAGCCTTTCAATCAGCAGGTGCCCGGTGGCGGCTCCGTCCACGGTGGCCGGCAATGCCAGGATGATTTCGTTGATGCCGCCGGCAGCGACGCGGGCCACCAACGGTTGGATCGAGAGATCCTCGGGCCGCACGCCAGCCAGCGCGGAAAGTGTGCCGCCCAAAACATGGTAGCGGCCGCCATGCGCATGGGCCCGCTCCAGCGCCCATAGCTCGGCCACGCCCTCGACCACGCAGAGGGTCGCATCGCGGGTCGGGTCGGTACAGATGCGACAGGGGTCCTGGCTGTCCAGATTGCCGCAACGGGCGCAGGGCGAGACCGCCTCGGCGGCGGCGCGCAGGGCGTCGGCCAGGGGCAACATGCGGGTCTTGGGGTCACCCAGCATGCGCAGCACGGCGCGACGCGCGCTGCGCCGGCCCAGGCCCGGCAGCTTCGCCAGCAGGCCGATCAGCCGCTCGACAGGGTCGTGCGCCGTCAGAATGGCAGCTTGAATCCGCCCGGGAGCAGACCATCCAGGCCGCCGGGGATGTTCAGCCCGGCGGGCGCATCCTTCATTGCCTCGGCCGCCAAGGCTTCGACCTTCGCCTTGGCGTCGGCATGGGCTGCGACAATCAGGTCCTCCAGCACTTCGCGCTCCTCCACCTGCATCAGGCTGGGGTCGATGCCGATGCGCTTGAGATCGCCTTTACCGGACAGCTTGACCGTCACCATCCCGGCGCCGGACTGGCCTTCAACCTCAGCGGCTTCCATGCGGGCCTGCATCTCGGCCATCTTGGTCTGCATCTGCTGCGCGGATTTCAGCATGTTGCCGAGGTTCTTCATCAGTCCTCCAGGGGTTCATCGTCGGGGTTCAGCACCGGCTCGGCCTCGGGTGGCGCGAAGTCGGGCAGGAAAGCGGGCTCAGCCAGCATCGCGGGGCGCGACAGGCCATAGGCGTCAGCCGCCTCGTCCCGCACCGGGCGCAGCTGCGCACCGGGGAAGGCCGCGAGGACCGCCTGCACCAGCGGATGCGCTCGCGCCTCGGTCAGCCGGTCGGCGGCGGCGTGGCGTCCCTGCTCGTCCAGCGTGGGCGCCCCTACCTCGCGGGAGATCGCGACCATCCAGCTGCGGCCGGTGGCCTTCTCGAGCATCAGGGACAGCTTGCCGGCCAGGTCGCGCGGGGCGCTGGGGCGCGGCCTGATGTCGATGCGGCCCGGCGCCAGGCTGACCGGATGGACCTCGTGCCGCAGCATGGCGTGCAACAGCGGGTCAGCTGAGGCGGCCAGGGCCACGACGTCCTGCCAAGTCACCGGGCCAAGGGGCATGGGTTCGGGCAGGGGGGCCACCATCGCGACGGCACCTCCGCCGCCCATAGCGCGCAGGGCCGCACCGCTGCCAGGCCCGGCCGATGGTGCCGCGACCTGCGCCGTGGCGCCGGCACCACCACCGCCACCACCCTGGGTCAGCCGGCGCACCAGCTCGCCCGGTGGCGGCAGATCGGCCAGATGCGCCAGGCGGATCAGCACCATGTCCAGCGCCGCGCGGCGGTCTGGCGCGTCATTCACCTCGGCCACGCCCTTGAGCAGGATTTGCCAGGCGCGGCCCAGGATGGGCACCGACAGGCGCTTCGCCAGGGCCGCGCCGCGCAGCCGCTCATGCTCGGGCAGTGACGGGTCGGAAGCCAGTGCCGGCACGCTGTGCAGACGGGTCAGGGTGTGGACCAGGTCCAGCATGTCGGCCAGCAGCACGGCGGGTTCGGCGCCGCGTTCATGCGCGCGGTCCAGGTGGCCCAGCAGTGCCGCGGCGTCGCCCTCCAGCGCCGCTTCCAGTGCATCCAGCACCAGACCGCGATCGGCCAGGCCCAGCATCTCACGCACGGTGGCCGCCTGCAGCTGCTCACCAGCCAGGGCAATCGCCTGGTCGAGCAGGGACAGGCCGTCACGCACTGAGCCATCGGCGGCGCGGGCAATCATCGCCAGCGCTTCCTCCTCGGCGGTCACGCCTTCCAGACCGCAGATGCGGCCGTAATGGGCGCGCAGCGTTTCCTGCGGCACGCGGGCCAGATGGAAGGTCTGGCACCGCGACAGGATGGTGGGCGGGACCTTTCGCAGCTCGGTGGTGGCGAAAAGGAATTTGACGGCGGGCGGCGGCTCTTCGAGCGTCTTGAGCAGCGCGTTGAACGCCGCCGATGACAACATGTGCACCTCGTCGAGGATATAGATCTTGAAGCGCGCCTGGGCGGGCCGGTAGCGCACCGCCTCACGCAGCTCCCGCACATCGTCGACGCCGTTGTTGCTGGCGGCGTCCAGCTCCATCACGTCGGGGTGGCGGTCGGCCAGGATGGCGGTGCAGTTGGTGCAGACGCCGCAGGGCTCGGCGGTCGGGCCGCCCTGACCGTCGGGGCCGATACAGTTCAGCGCGCGGGCGATGATGCGGGCGGTGGTCGTCTTCCCCACGCCGCGCACGCCGGTGAGCATGAAGGCATGCGCCACCCGGTTGGTAGCAAAGGCATTTCGCAGGGTGCGGACCAGCGCGTCCTGGCCGATCAGCTCGGCAAAGGTGCTGGGACGGTATTTTCGGGCGAGCACGCGGTAGGGCACCGCGGGCGCAAGGGAGGGCACGAGGCCAGATACTAAGGCGGGTACAGGGGCCGGTACGGCGCGGGGCGGGGCTGCGGGGGCATCCCAAGGCGGCCCGGCCGGCAACCCCGCGGCCGGCGTGTCCACTGCCGGCTCATCAAAGCCGAATAGCCCGGGCCCGTCGGGCGGTGGCGGCTCGGGGATGGCCTCATTGACCACGGCTTCGGCGCCGAACATGTCGCTCGTCATGCTGGCCCTTCCCAAAGCTGACGCCCAAAGCCATCGCCCAGGCTGGCGGTGGAAGGCTGGGGGTGGAAGGCCGGCAATGACCCGGACAAGAACCCGTTACGGCTGCTTCCTTCCGGACCTGACCGAGTTGGCGAGGAGCCCGTCCACACCGACCTTCCGCATCTCATATCGCGTGGCCAGGGGCCGGGGGCAAGGGTGGCGGTCCACCGCGTCGCATGGCAGCTTCAGCACCGATGACCCTCTCCTTTCCCGCCAGCCGCACCAACGCCTACACTGGCAGCCCGCTCGACCGTGCCGGCCACCATCGTGAGGATGCCGGCTGGATCGCCGCCGCCTTCACCGACCCCGCCACGCTGTTCGCCCCGGTATGGCGCGCCCGCAGCCTGATGCGCGGTGTCGAGGCCGGTGCGCCGGAGGGCGTGCTTCTGGGCGGCATGGCGGCGGAGAAGCTGCGGCAGGCGGGTGGGCCTTGGGCCTTCCTGGGCCTGTGGGATGCCCGGCCAGTCTTCGCCATCGATGTCAGCCAGGAAGAAGCGCCGCCCGTCTCCGCCGATGCCGGCAGCTTTACCGACCTGCGTGCCGTAGCCGGCCTGTTGCCGGTGGGCGGGGCCTCGGTGCTGGCTCATGCGCGGGGCATGATGCACTGGCGGGTCAAGCATCGCTTCTGCGGCGTCTGCGCCTCGGCCCTGGATGTGCGCAGCGCGGGCAACGCGTTGAGCTGCCCTGGCTGCGGCGCACAGCATTTCCCGCGCACCGACCCTGCGGTGATCATGCTGGTGGTGCGCGGCGATCACTGCCTGCTCGGCCACTCGGTGCGCTTTCCACAGAAAATGTACTCGACGCTTGCCGGCTTCGTGGAGCCGGGCGAAAGCCTGGAGGAGGCGGTGCGGCGCGAGGTGATGGAGGAGGCCGGCATCGCGGTCGGGCTGGTGTCCTACCATTCCAGCCAGCCCTGGCCGTTTCCGTCCTCGATCATGCTGGGCTTCCATGCCGAGGGCCTGAGCGAGGCCATAACCATCGACCGTGACGAGCTGCAGGATGCCCGCTGGTTCAGCCGGGCCGAACTGCGCGACCCGCAGGGTTTCAGCCTGCCCCGCGCCGACAGCATAGCCCGCCGCCTGCTCGAGGATTGGATGAACGCATGAGATCGTTGGCACTTCTGGCGCTGCTGCCGCTGGCGGCCTGCGCGACTTACAACCCCTTTGCCCGCTCCGGCCCGGCCGACACGCCCGAGCAGGCAGCGTGCCGCAGTGTGGCGCGCGACAGCGACGCAGTGCGCGACCTGCGGCGGACCGTCAGCATCGGCGACAATGATCGCATTGTGCAGGAGCAGATCGACGTAGCGCAGGAGCGGGCCTTCCGCACCTGCCTGCGTGAGCGCCGACTGCCCGGGGGTGGCGGGGTGGAACTGACGCCGCGGCGCTGATTGCTGCGATGCGGCGAAAAGGCAGGGCTTGGCGTTGACGCACCCATGACCCGGTACCATAAAAATCCCAGGAGGCCGGGCAAACCGGCACCCAAAGTCGGAGCTTCGTCAGCCCATGTCTTACCCGCCTGATCCGCGGCAGGCCGCATTCGCGGGCCGCCGGACGGATGGCACAGCCATCCAGCGACCGCTGTCCCCCCATCTGCAGGCTTACAACATGCTGGAGATGAGCAGCGGCATGTCGATCGCGCATCGGGCAACCGGCATCGCCTGGTCGGCCGGCATGGTGTTCCTTGTATGGTGGCTGGTGGCGCTGGCCAGCGGGCCGAGCGCCTTCGCCCAGGTGCAGTGGTTTCTGTCGTCCTTTTTGGGCCTGCTGATGCTGTTCGGGCTGACTGTGGTGGCCTGGTTCAAGACATTGGCAGGGGTGCGCCACCTAGTGTGGGATGCCGGCTATGGTTACTCGTTGCCGGTGATGGTGCGGTCGGGCCAGGCGGTGCTTATCGGCACGGCCGTGCTGACGATGCTGACCTGGGTGCTGGCGCTGATGGTGTGGCGATGAGCGCGCCCAATTCCATGCGCACGCCGCTGGGGCGGGTACGCGGGCTGGGCTCGGCCAAGTCCGGCACGCATCACTGGTGGATGCAGCGGGTCACGTCGCTGGCACTGCTGCCGCTGTTCCTGTGGTTCATCTTCGCCATGTTGTCGCTGGCCGGGGCTGGCCATGCCGAGGCCAGGGCGTTCCTGGCGCGGCCGTGGAACGCCCTGCTGATGTTGTCGCTGGTTGGCTTCAGCTTTCACCATATCGCCGGCGGGCTGCAGGTCGTGATCGAGGATTACGTGCGGCCGGAGAAGCTTCGAATGCTGGTGATCCTGGCGGTGAAGGGGCTGAGCTGGGCGGCGGCGATGATTTCGGCGTTCGCGGTGCTGCGCGTGGCCTTTACCTGAGCGGGTTACACCCAAACTACACTGCGACAGGGTCGGTATTGACCGGCCAACCGGAGCCTCAGCCATGAATGCTATCAGCAAGCCCAGCGCGGGCGCTTATCGTATCGTCGACCACACCTATGACGTGGTGGTGGTGGGCGCCGGTGGGGCCGGCCTGCGCGCCACCTTCGGCATGGGAGCGGCGGGGCTGAAGACTGCCTGCATTACCAAGGTCTTCCCCACCCGCAGCCACACCGTCGCCGCGCAGGGCGGGATCGGCGCCGCACTCGGCAACATGGGCGAGGATGACTGGCGTTGGCACATGTACGACACCGTGAAGGGGTCGGACTGGCTGGGCGACCAGGACGCCATCGAATACATGTGCCGCGAGGCGATTCCCGCGATCATCGAGCTGGAGCATTACGGCGTGCCGTTCAGCCGCACTGAGGATGGCCGCATCTACCAGCGCCCCTTCGGCGGCCACATGCAGGATTACGGCAAGACGCCGGCGATGCGCGCCTGCGCCGCCGCCGACCGCACCGGCCACGCCATCCTGCACACGCTGTACCAGCAATCGCTGAAGGCGAATTGCGAGTTCTTCGTCGAGTACTTCGCGCTCGACCTGATTATGGATGATGAGGGCGTGTGCCGCGGCGTGATGGCGTGGAACCTGGAGGACGGTTCCATGCACCGTTTCCGGGCGCAGAGCGTGGTGCTGGCGACCGGCGGTTACGGCCGGGCGTGGTTCAGCTGCACCTCCGCCCACACCTGCACGGGTGATGGCGGCGGCATGGTGCTGCGCGCCGGGCTGCCGATGCAGGACCAGGAATTCGTCCAGTTCCACCCCACCGGCATTTACGGCGCCGGCTGCCTGGTGACTGAGGGCGCCCGCGGCGAGGGTGGCTACCTCACCAATTCCGAGGGCGAGCGCTTTATGGAGCGCTACGCGCCGACGGCGAAGGACCTGGCGTCGCGCGACGTGGTCAGCCGCGCGATGAGCATGGAAATCCGCGAAGGCCGCGGCGTCGGCCCGCAGAAAGACCACATCCACCTGCATCTGGAACATCTGGGCGCCGAACTTCTGCATGAACGCCTGCCCGGCATTTCCGAAACCGCGAAGATTTTCGCGGGCGTGGACGTGACGAAGGAGCCCATCCCGATGCTGCCGACCGTGCATTACAACATGGGCGGCATTCCCACGAACATCCACACCGAGGTGCTGCGGCCGACGCGCAGTAACGAGGACGCCATCGTGCCTGGGCTGATGGCGGTAGGCGAGGCGGCCTGCGTGTCGGTGCATGGCGCCAATCGGCTGGGCACCAACTCCCTGCTGGATCTTGTCGTGTTCGGCCGTGCCGCTGCGCATCGCGCTTCGGAGGTGATCAAGCCGGGCGCCTCGCAGCCGCCACTGCCACCCCGCGCGGGCGAAAGCTCGCTCGACCGGTTCGACAGGGTGCGCAACGCCAAGGGCGGAACGCGGGTGGCCGAGCTGCGGGAGAAGATGCAGCGCGCCATGCAGGAGCATGCTGCGGTGTTCCGGAATTCGGAGCTGCTGACCGAAGGGGTGGCCAAGATCAAAGCCGTCCATGCTGGCTATGCCGACATCAAGATCGCTGACCGGTCGCTGATTTGGAACAGCGACCTGGTCGAGGCGCTGGAGCTGGACAACCTTGTCGGCAACGCGATGACGACCATGGTGGGTGCCGAAGCCCGCCACGAGAGCCGCGGTGCACACAGCCACGAGGATTTCCCGGACCGCGACGACGCAAACTGGATGAAGCACACGCTGGCCTGGATGAATGAGCAGGGCCAGGTAAAGCTGGACTATCGCGATGTGAAAATGCGGACCCTGACCAACGAGGTTCAGGTGTTTCCGCCAAAGGCGCGGGTGTATTAATGGCGACTTTCACGCTTCCGAAAAACTCAACCATCGGCAAGGGCCAAACTTACAAGGCCCCACCGGGCGCGCGCGATGTGCGCACCTTCAAGATCTACCGTTGGGACCCCGACAGCGGCGAGAACCCGCGCACGGACACCTATGAGCTGGACCTGAAGGACACCGGGCCGATGGTCCTGGACGCGCTGATCAAGATCAAGAACGAGGTCGACAGCACGCTCACCTTCCGCCGCTCCTGCCGCGAGGGCATCTGCGGCTCCTGCGCCATGACGATCGATGGGTTGAACACGCTGGCCTGCCTTAAGCCGATCGAGGATGTTAAAGGCGATGTGCGGATCACGCCATTGCCGCACATGCCGGTCATGAAGGATCTGGTACCCGACCTCAGCCAGATCTACGCGCAGCTCAGGGACATCGAGCCGTGGCTGAAGGCTGATACGCCGCCACCGCCGGATGAGGAGCGCCGCCAGTCGAAGGAGGAGCGCGCCAAGCTCGACGGGTTGTGGGAGTGCATCCTGTGCTTCTGCTGCTCAACATCCTGCCCAAGCTATTGGTGGAATGGCGACCGCTATCTGGGGCCGGCCGTGCTGCTGCAAGCCTATCGCTGGATCGCCGACAGCCGCGACGAATACACCGGGGCACGGCTGGACAATCTTGAGGACCCGTTCCGGCTTTACCGCTGCCACACCATCATGAACTGCACCCGGGCCTGCCCGAAGGGGCTGAACCCGGCCGAAGCCATCGGCAAGATCAAGACGCTGATGGTAGAGCGGCAGGGGTGACCAAGGGGGTAACGGGGATCGCTACTTCGTTGCGGCGAAGGGGCGGCAGCGTCCAGGGCGGGTTGTAGAACCAGGACACCACCCCACCCGCGGCAGCCCAGTCGGAGCCGCGGACGGCGGCTGCGAGGGTCGCGGTGTGATCGGCCACCGCTCCGGCGCCGGTGGATCCGGTGAACCGCAGCACGGCGTAAACCTCTTCCGGGACTTCGGCGATGGTAACCGCCGCGTCGACCGGCTCGGGGGCCGTGTCTTTCGTGAGGGTCGCGGGCAGGAAGAAACGGATGCGCCAACCGCCAGGCGTCGGTTGTTGCGACACCGGTGTGGTCATCGCGATCTTGCTGGGCTCCTGCGCGACGGGCGCGGTCATGTCGATGCGGCGCTCGCCCTTGTTCTTGCCGAAGATATAGCCGGCCAGGCGACTGAAACCCTCGCTGCGTGCCTTCTCCTCGTCACCTGCCACGACGGTTTCGGCCGCGAGGCGTGGCGCGTAGCGGCGTACTTCAATGATGCCGATCTTGCCGATGACGAGGTGCTTCGGGTCCTCTTCAGTGCGGATACCCGCCACGGACCACCACCCATTCGCCGCGTTGGAGATGAAGGATACGGCC
>JACMRO010000118.1 GCA_014376425.1 Rubritepida sp. | reverse complement strand
GGCGGGCAGGGCGAGGCGTTCCGCGCGACCCTGCTGGCCCGCCTGGTCAATCACGGCGTGCTTCATGCGCAGGAAGGCCGCTTCCTGTGGGTCTTCGCCGACCGCCGCTACCCCAAGGCGGCCGAAGGCAATGCAGAGGTGCGCGAGGTGCGCGCCCGGCTGCGCGACATCATCCTGTCCGACGATATCCCCGAGGCGCGCGATGCCCTGCTGATCGGGCTGTGCCGCGCCACCGGCTTGGTGCCGTTGCTGCTGACCCCGCCCGAGCTGGAGGAGACCGTCAGCCGCGTCGATCAGATCGCCGATCTGGAGGAGTTGAACCGGGCGCTGTCCGAAGTCATCCGCCAACTGCAGGCTTCTATGGTAGCCTTCACCGGCCTGGCGTGATCACCGGCTGGGCAATCGCGGCGGAGGATGCGCGGCAGCGTGGGCCGGGGCGGATTGACCGTTCGCGGCAGTCCCGCAACATGGGCGCGTCCTGAAGGAAGAGCCCATGCCCGCCAGCCACCGCGTTCCCGCCACGCCCGCCACCATCCGCTGGGGCGCTTTCGACGCCAGCTTCAAGCCTGTGCTGGAAATCGACAGCGGCGACCTGGTGGTCCTCGAATGCGTGTCCGGCGCGCCGGATGGGATGCCTGATTCTTCCACCGGGTTGCAGATTCCACCCGCGCTGGCGGCGATCCATGCATCCAACCCGCAGCGGTTGGGGCCGCACTTCCTGACCGGCCCGGTGGCCGTGCGCGGTGCGCAGCCGGGCGACGTGCTGCGGATCGACATCGAGAAGATTGAGCTGGGTTGCGACTGGGGCTTCTGCGGCTTCCGCCCGCTCGGCGGCACACTGCCGGAGGACTTCCCCTACAAGCGCATGCTGCACATCCCGGTCGACCGTGCGGCACGCACCGCGCTCGTGCCGGTCGGCCCCGGCATCACTCTGCCGCTGGCACCGTTCTTCGGCGTGATGGGCGTGGCACCGCCGGCCGAATGGGGCGCCATCTCGACCAAGGAGCCGCGCGCGCATGGCGGCAACCTGGACAACAAGGAGCTCGGGGAGGGTGCCACCCTGTTCCTGCCCGTGCACGCCCCGGGCGCGCTGTTCTCGGCCGGTGACGGGCATGGCGTGCAGGGCGATGGCGAGGTCTGCATCAACGCGCTGGAAATGTGCCTGACCGGCCATTTCCGGCTGACGCTGCTGAAGGATGAGACGCTTCTCTACCCCCGCGCCGAGACACCCACCCACTACATCACCATGGGCATGCATGAGGATCTGGACGAGGCGATGAAGAAGGCGCTGCGCGAGATGATCGGCTTCATCACCTCACGCACGAACCTCAGTGCCGCCGACGCCTATCAGTTCTGCTCGCTGGCGGTGGATTTCCATGTGACGCAGACGGTGAATGGCGAGAAGGGCGTGCACGGGCTGCTGAAGAAGGGGCTGCTGTTCTGATCACGCGATGATCAGCCCGACATCGACGTTGTTGCGAGTGGCGTTGCTGTAGGGGCAGACCGCATGCGCCGCGTGCGCCAGCTTCTCCGCCTCGGCCCTGTCCACCCCGGGCAGCGCGATGGTGAGGCTGGCGGTGATGCCGTAGCCGCCCTCGGAACGCGGGCCGAAGCCCACCTCCGCTGTCACCGACGCATCGGCCGGAACCCGGACGCCGACCTTGCCGGACACCGCCTTCATCGCGCCCAGGAAGCAGGCCGAGTAACCGGCGGCAAACAGCTTCTCCGGATTGGCGCCGACGCCGCCGGGGCCGCCCATCTCCTTCGGGACCACCAGCTTCACATCAACCGAACCATCATCGGAACGGGCCGAGCCATCACGGCCGCCGGTGGCGGTGGCGGTCGTCCGGTAGATCACATCGACAGGCATTCATCGTCTCCTTGGAAGGTGGGTCAGCGGGCCCGGTCCAGCTCCTCGCGGAACCGAGGGTCGTTAAAGGCGAACAGGAACGGGTCGAATCGCACGCCGGTCTCGATCTGCGTCAGCGTCACCCGCGTGGTGCGGCCTTGCGCGTCCAGCACTTCCCATTGCCGGAGTTGCATCGGATTTTCCTCCAGGATGAGGGTGATGCGACCCTCATTGGGAGCGGCGGTGCGGAACACCGCCATCCGCAGCAAGCCGCCGGAACGCTCCGTGCCCGCCACCGTCACGTCGCCACGCAGGGAGAGCGGCTGGCGCAGCAGCACCCCCAGCGGCGTCGAACCCACCGGGACCGTGGTGGGCTGCCGCAATTCCCGGTCCCAGTGGAAGAACTGGCCATCGGCGGCGATCAACAGCGTGGGTTCGGGCGCATCGTATTCGAAGCGCATCCGCCCCGGCCGCCAGATCATCGCCGTGCCCTCGGCCGAGCCGCCATTCTGCGCGATCTGCAGGAAACGGGCGCGGAAGGTCGTCATGGCGTTGAAATAGGCCTCGACCCGCTGGATGGCGCCGGGGTCAGGCGGCGCCTGGGCCGGGGCGCGCGCCGGCTGGCCCAGCGCGGTGGCCGGCGCGGCCAGCGCGAGCAGCGCGCGTCGCCGCATCACCGTGCCACGCCCGGGGGGGGCAGGGCCGAGCCGCGATTGGGGAAACTCCCGCCAGCCACCGGCGGGGGTGGAGGCGGGGCTGCCCCGCCACCGGGCATCTGCGTGGTCTGGTAGCCCTGCGGCCGGGCGAAGCGCGCGGCATCCTGCGCGCCATACTCCACCCGCGTGGCCTCCATGGCCCCCTGCGCCCCCGGGCCACCGCCCGCCGCCGTGGCCCGCAGCGTCACCCCGTCGGCAGTGGTGCAGACGCGCGCGGTGTCACCCCGGTCCTCCACCCGCCATATCGTGCAGGGGGTGTTGGCAACCCGGTCGGTGCCTTCGCGGGTGAAGCGGGCGGTCTGGCTGGCACGGGCGAAATTGTTCACCCCGCCGGCGCCGGCCGGCATGTCCATCACCATCCGCATCGACGGCATGACCATGAAGCCTGAGCCGGCCTGCGGGTTCACCACCATGAAGCCCCCGCTCCCCCCGGGCCCGCCGGGCATGTCCATCCGCATCAGCCCCTGCGCGGTCAGCCAGGCCATCTGCATGTCGCCCGGCTGGCCACCGCCGACGCGATAGGTCACCGCCACGTCGCGCGTCGGCATGATCGGCGGGCGGTCCTGCGCCACGGCCGGGGCGGCGAACAGCAGCAGGGCCAGGGTCGCGTGTCGCATGCGCCGCATCTCCGTCATGCATGCGATATGGGGGCGCAGCGCCCCGGTTGCGACCGTCAATCCTCGCTCCGCCGCACCAAAATCTCCCGCTTGCCGACATGGTTGGCTGGACTGACGATGCCCTCCTTCTCCATCTGTTCGACCAGCTTCGCCGCCTTGTTGTAGCCGATGGACAGATGCCGCTGCACGAGGCTGACGGAACACTTGCCCTCCCGCGCCACCATGTTCACCGCCTGGTCGAACAATGACTTCTCGCTGTCGGACGCTCCGGCGATGCCGCTCAGCGACAGCCCATCGCCGTCATCGTCGGTGGGCTCGGTCACTTCGTCCACGTAGTTCGGCTCGCCATGCTCGCGCAGCCAGTCGGCCACTCGCTGCACCTCCTCATCGGACACGAAGGGGCCGTGCACGCGGGTCACACGCCCGCCGCCGGGCATGAACAGCAGGTCGCCCTGGCCCAGCAGCTGCTCGGCGCCCTGTTCGCCCAGGATGGTGCGGCTGTCGATTTTGCTGGTGACCTGGAAGCTGATGCGGCTGGGGAAGTTGGCCTTGATCGTGCCGGTGATGACATCCACGGAGGGCCGCCGCGTCGCCATAATGACGTGGATGCCCGCCGCGCGCGCCATCTGCGCCAAACGCTGCACCGCGGACTCGATCTCCTTGCCGGCCACGATCATCAGGTCGGCCATCTCGTCGATGACGACGACGATCATCGGCAGCGGCTCCAACGCCAGTGTCTGCTCCTCGAACACCGGCTTGTTGGTCTCGGGGTCGAAGCCGGTCTGCACGCGCCGCGTCAGCACCTCGCCCTTGGCCCGGGCGCCCTCCACCCGTTCATTGTAGCCGGCGATGTTGCGCACGCCGATGGACGACATGGCGCGATACCGCCGCTCCATCTCCCGCACCGTCCACTTCAGCGCGCCGATGGCCTTGGGCGATTCGGTAACGACCGGCGCCAGCAAATGCGGAATGCGGTCATAGACCGACAATTCCAGCATCTTCGGGTCGATCATGATGAAGCGGCATTCCTCCGGCCCGAAGCGGTAGAGCAGCGACAGGATCATTGTGTTGATGCCGACCGACTTGCCTGAGCCGGTGGTGCCCGCGATCAGCAGGTGGGGCATGCGCGCCAGGTCGGTCACGACAGGTTCGCCGCCGATGTTCTTGCCCAGGGCCAACGGCAGGCGGGAAGTGTTTCGCATCCAGGCCTCGCTGGCCATCATCTCGGAGAAATACACTGTCTCGCGCTTCGCGTTCGGCAGCTCGATACCCATCACCGTGCGGCCCGGCACGGTCGCGATGCGCACGGCGACGACGCTCATGTTGCGCGCGATGTCGTCCGCCAGGCCGATGACGCGGGAAGACTTCACCCCCGGCGCCGGTTCCAGCTCATATAAGGTGACGACGGGGCCGGGGCGGATTTCGGTGATCTGCCCCTGCACACCGAAATCGGACAGCACCTGCTCCAGCCGCCGGGCGTTGGCCTGCAGCGATTCGGAGTCGGGGCCGGTGCCGGTGCGCGGCGGGGCAGGCGTCAGCAGTTCCAGTGGCGGGGTGGTCAGCACGCCATCGGGCAGCGCCAGGGTGGACTGCATCGGGGCGGGCTGGCGCTGTACCGGCTTGTGCACCGGCGCGGCCACGCGGGCGGCCATGTGGGGGTCGGCCGAGGGCTCGCGCGACGCGGCGTCGCCCCCGCCGCGGCGGGGGCGCTGGGCAGCTTCGTCGGCGGCCCGCAGCAGGGTGGAGAGGTCGGCCGCCGGCTGCACCCGCCGGCCCCGGCCGCGGCCGAACAGCCACAGGATGAAGCGGCCCACCAGCCCCAGTGCGCGCCAGACGAGGTGCCGCCGTGCCGCACCGGCGCGGGCCACGGATGCGGTCGCCCCCGCCGTCACGGCCGCGGCGCGGCGCCATTCCGCCGGCGCGAAGCCCAGCGCCCCCAGCAACACCAACGCACAGCCAAGGCCCAGCATGACGGACGCGATCAGGCTGCCCAGCGGCCCGAAGGCGGTCTGCAGCCAGCCGGTCGATGCCTGTGCGAGCAGCGGCCCGAACGCGCCGCCCGGGCCCGCCAGGACCGGCGCCCCGGCCGGCAAGGGCAGGGCCGAAAACCCCGCCGCCAGCACCGGCAGCCCCAGCAGCAGCGCCAGCAATCGCGCAGGCAGCAACGATACGCCGCGTTCGGTGAACAGCCGCCATGCCCAGCCCAGCATCGTGACCGCCGGCAGGAAGGCGGCAAAACCGAAGCCCTGCAACAATGTGTCGGACACCGCGGCACCGGCTGGCCCGGCCAGGTTGCGCGCCGCCCGGGCGGTGGCGGTGGAGCCTGACGGGTCAGCCGGATCGTGGCTGAGCAGGGCGACCAGTAGCGCCAGGCCGACCAGCGCGCAGACGATGCCGGCCAGTTGCACCCCGCTGCGAAAGATCGCCGCCCGCAACGCTGGCGAGGCAAGCCGCCCCCCCTCAGGGGCCGTGATGTCGGCGCGAGCCATGGAGCCGGTCCTTCCAGGGATCGGGTTGCGGAGCCGGGGGGACGCCCAGTGTAGCGACCCGCGCGGCCCGCCGGAAGTGCGAACTTCCGCGGCAGCCTCAGAACTTGAAGGTCAGGCTGCCGAAGGCGCGGGCACCGCAGATGTCCTGGCCACGGCCGTTGATCGGCGCGCAGTCCCGCCGGTCGATCGAGGTCTGGTAGTAGCCGACCGATGCGCTGATCGTGCCGACCCGCTCGACCACGAAATCGCGCGACGCCGTCAGGCCCCACCAGGTGTAGTCGGGCGTGCCGAAGCGCGGGTTGCGCTGGACGAACTGGTGCGCCACGCGGCCGCCCAGCACGATGTCCTGGAAGCCGGTGCGCCAGTCGAGCCCGCCCTCGAGATAGATGCCGGTACCGGAAGATCCGAAGAAGTTGGGCGAACCGGCGAGAACGCCGGACAGGATCACCGGCCCGATCTCGCGCGTCGCCTTCAGCACGCCCTCGGCGTAGTTCAGGCCGAATGTGCCGGGCTGGCGGCTGTAGCCGGGATAGGTGTACCACACCGCGCCCACATCGAAGTTGATCTGCGCCAGGGTGAAGCGGTAGCCGGCGAGGAAGTCGATCTCCTGCCGCGCATCAGTGCCCGCGTAGCGGACGTTCGACGCGAAGGCGCCGATGTAGACGCCGCTGCTGTGGCTCACTTCGCCGGTGCCCTGATAGGCCATGCGCGACCGCGTCTGGCTGATGCCGCGGAACAGATAGTCGGACGCGATGCCGGCGCTGGCGTTGACGGTGAGCCCCGTCTCGCCCACGGCGATCTGGGCTGTGGCTGGTGCCGCACCCAGCGTGGCGGCCACAACCAGGCAGGTGGCGAACATCGTCTTGTGGAACATGGAAACTCCCTTGCTGTTCATCATCTCGCAGAAACGGCCCAGGGATCGCCATGCGAAACCGGGCCCTGGTCCGTAAGGATTTCGTCATTCACGAGGCGAAATTCGCCCGAATTGCCTTGAAAGGCGGCGGGCTTCCTCAATGAGCGCTCCTCCCACCGCGGCGGTCGCCCGCCACGGTGGGGCGATGCGTCAGCCCAGCCGTTCGCCATGCTGCGTCACGTCCAGCCCCTCACGCTCCTCCTCCTCCGAAATGCGCAGGCCGACGACCACGTCGACGATCTTCAGCAGGATGAAGGTCGTCACCGCCGAATACGCCAGGGTCGCCAGCACCGACTTGGCCTGGATCCACAACATGTCGGCGTTGCCGGCCAGCCACCCGGAATAGGTCATCGCCTTCTCGGCGTTGCCGTCTGTCACGTACAGCGTGCCGACCGCGAAGACGCCGGTGAGCAGCGCGCCCACGATGCCGCCCACGCCGTGCACGCCCCAGGCGTCCAGGCTGTCGTCATAGCCCATCGCCTTCTTCAGGCTGGTCGACGCCCAGAAGCAGATCACGCCCGCCGCCACGCCGATCACCAGCGCCGCGCCGGGGAACACCCAGCCCGAGGCCGGGGTGATGGCGACCAGGCCGGCCACCGCACCCGAGATGGCGCCCAGCGCCGAGGGCTTGCCCTTGAACATCGCCTCGGCCAGCAGCCAGGCCAGCGTGCCGGCGGCGGCGGCGATCATCGTCACCACCATCGCCATGCCGGCCCGCGCGTCGGCGGCCAGCGCCGAGCCCGCATTGAAGCCGAACCAGCCCACCCACAACAGGCTGGCGCCGATCATCGCCAGGCCCAGATTGTGCGGCGACATGTTGTCGTGCCCGTAGCCCAGCCGCTTGCCGACCACGAGCGAAGCGACCAGCCCGGCCACGCCGGCATTGATGTGCACCACCGTGCCGCCGGCGAAATCCAGCGCGCCCCAGGCCCAGACCAGCCCGGCCGGGTGCCATACCGCATGCGCGATGGGCGAATAGACCAGCAGCGTCCACAGGATGATGAACAGGCACAGCGCCGAGAACTTCACCCGGTCGGCGATCGCCCCCGTCACCAGGGCGGCGGTGATGATCGCGAAGGTCATCTGGAACATCATGAAGACGGTCTCGGGGATGGTCGTCGCCACCTCCGCGTCAGCCCCCATGCCGGCGCCCAGAATAAAGGGACCATCCCAGACGATGCCGTTCAGCATGAACTTCGACAGGTCGCCGATATAGGCGTTGCCGGTGCCGAAGGCGAGCGAATAGCCCGCCACCATCCAGCAGATCGCGACCAGCGCGCAGATCGTGAAGCTCTGCATCATCGTGCCCAGCACGTTCTTCTTGCGCACCATGCCGGCGTAGAAGAAGGCGACGCCGGGGATCGTCATCATCAGCACCAGCGCGGTGGCGGTCAGCATCCAGGCGGTGTTGCCGGCATCCAGCGCCGGTGCGGCGGCCTGCGCCCAGGCGGGGGTCAGCGCGGCGGGGCCGGCCAGCAGCAGCCCGCACATGGTCAAAAGCTTACGCATCGTCGTGCTCCTCACAGCGCCTGGGAATCAATTTCGCCGGTGCGGATGCGCAGCGCGCGTTCCACATCCAGAACGAAGATCTTGCCGTCACCGATCTTGCCGGTCCTGGCGGCCGCGGCGATGGCCTCCACCACGGCGTCGACCAGCTCGGACGGCACCGCGACCTCGATCTTCAGCTTGGGCAGGAAACTCACCTGGTATTCCGCGCCGCGGTAGATTTCGGTCTGCCCCTTCTGGCGGCCGAAACCCTTCACCTCCGTCACCGTCAGGCCCTGAACGCCGAGCGGCGTCAGCGCGTCGCGCACCTCGTCGAGCTTGAACGGCTTGATGACGGCCATGACCAGCTTCATGGGCTGCCTCCCTTGCGAATTTCGTACGTCGCCATTGACGCCTGGGTGCCAATCCCACGCAGGGTGGCAGCGCGCTACCGCCCCCGGCGGGGTCCCGGCCACGCGCTGGACATCGGTTGCACAGTTGTTGGGCAGGCGGGGCTGGCGGGATGGCCGCGCCCGGCCACATAAAGGCATATGAGCAAGACCCTGGATGTGACAGTCGCCATCGTGGGAGCGGGCCCAGTTGGCGCCACGCTAGCTTCCGCCCTGGCCGCCGGCGGGGTGCGTTGCGCGGTGATCGACGCGGCGCCGCTGCCGCCGATGGAAATGCCGGCCTTCGACGGCCGCTGCTACGCTGTGGCCGCGGGCTCCCGCCCGGTGCTCGAAGCGGCCGGGGTGTGGAGCCGGCTGCCGGCGCCGCCGTGCCCGATCGAGGCGATACTGGTGGCCGATGGCGGGTCGGGAAGGCCGCCCTCGTCTCTCAGCCTGAACTTCCGCGCCGCCGAGACGGGGCGGGGGGCGTACGGCTGGCTGGTAGAGGAG
>JACMRO010000117.1 GCA_014376425.1 Rubritepida sp. | reverse complement strand
CGAATCTTCAACCGCATCGCGGAAATGCCCTTTGCCGGACACCCCAATGTCGGCACCGGCTGGGCGTTGGCCGACCGGGCGGTGGTCGGGTTGCTGCGGTTCGAGGAGATCGCCGGCCTGGTCGAGGTGCGGCTGACCTGGTCGGGCAGCGCGCTGACCGATGCCACCGTGGCCGCGCCGCAGCCGCTGTCGCTCGGCCCGGCCATGCCGGCCGCGCTGGTCGCCGCCTGCGTCGGCCTGGCCGAAGCGGACATCCTGCAGGCAACTCATCCGCCCATCATGGCCTCGGTCGGCAATAGCTTCGTGGTGGCGGAGGTGGCGCCACATGCGCTGTCCCGCGCAGCGCCCGACCTCGCCGCCTTCCGCGCCGCACAGCCGCAATTCCCGGCCCTGGGCCCGTCGCGTCTGCCGCTCTACCTCTACGCGCGGGATGGCGAAGGCCGGCTCCGCTCCCGCATGTTCAGCCCGCTATCGGGCACCATTGAAGACCCGGCCACCGGCAGCGCCGCGACGCCCCTCGGCGGCCTGCTACTTTCGCTGTCGGGCCGCGAGCGGGATGCATGGGCCATCATGCAAGGCGTCGAAATGGGCCGGCCCAGCCTGCTTCAGGTCACCGCGCACCGTGCCGCCGATGGCATTCGGGCCACGGTCGGTGGCGGCTGCGTGGCCATGCTGCGCGGTGAGGTCACGCTGTAAGCAGCCGCTGCTGCCGCAGGAAGCCCAGCAGGGGCAGCATGGGCAGGCCCAAAATGGTGCTGTGCTCACCGTCGACGGCGCTGAACAGTTGGACGCCCAACCCCTCCATCCGATAGGCGCCGACGGTGGCCAGCAGCGCCTCGCCCTCGGCAGCCAGGTAGGCTGCGATGAAGGCGTCGCTCAGCACCCGCACCGTCAGCGTCGCCACCGCGGCATTCTGCCAGATGCGCTGACCGCCGCGCCACGCCACCGTGCCATTCACCAGCTGGTGGGTTCGGCCGGACAGGGCGCGCAGATGGGCGCCGGCCTGGACGAGATCGGCCGGCTTGTCGAACCATCGCCCGTCGCAGACCATCAGCTGGTCGCTGCCAATGACCAGTGCATCGGGCCGGCGCCGCGCCACCGCGCGGGCCTTGGCGTCGGCCAGCAGCACGGCAGCGTCGGCCGGGCGCGCACCCTCGGCCTGTGCCGCCTCCTTCAACGCCGCCTCATCCACCGCGGCCGCAATAGCCTCGAACCGCAGGCCGGCGGCCTGCATCAGCGCGCGACGACTGGGCGATGCGCTGGCGAGGATGAGCGGCGGATCTGCGGCCTGGATCACCATGGCCGGCCAGCGCCCCCGGCCAGCCGGTACACTGCCAGGCCGGCTCCCGACGGCCCAACGGTCCCCACGCTAATCGTGCCGCCCCAGTACATGCGCTGCCGGGTCCTCCGGCGCATGGCCCATCGCCAGACCTCGTTTCTGGTGCCACAGCTCGACCTGTTGCAGCACCGTCGCCGCCGTCTCCTCGATACTGCGCCGGGTCACGTCGATCACCGGCCAGCCGCGCTGCGAACACAGCCGCCGCGCCATCAGGATCTCCGCCTTCACCGCATCGATGTTGACATAGTCGGTCTCCGGCAGCCGCACGCCGCCGGCACCGATGATCTTCAGCCGGTGCCGACGAATGTCGATCAGCGCACCCACTTCGATGGTCAGCCCAACGACCGGGCAGGGCGGCTGGTCCAGCTCGATCGGCAGGGAAGCGCCAGGTACGAGCGGCACATTCGCAGCCTTCACGCCGCGATTGGCCAGGTAGAAGCAGGTCGGCGTTTTCGACGAACGGGAGACGCCCACCAGCACCACATCGGCATTGGCGATGCCAGCCGTGCCCTGGCCATCATCATGCGCGAGCACGTAATGCATGGCGTCGATCCGGCGGAAATAGTCGGCATCCATCACGTGCTGCGCGGCGCGCTTGGAAACGGCGGGCGTGCCGATTTCCTGCTGCATCAGGTTCACCACCGGGTCCAGGACTGAGAGGCAAGTGACGCCAACGCGGCCGCAGGTCTCCTCCAGCGCCATCCGCAAGCTTTGATCAACCAATGTAAAAAGCACCAGGCCCGGTTCATGCTCGATGCCCTCCAGAACCCGGTCGAGGTTCAGGCGAGAACGGACCAGCGACCAGCGATGATGAATGACGTGATGGCCCTCGAAACGCGAGAGCGCCGCACGGGCGATGGAGTTCAGCGTCTCGCCGGTGCTGTCGGACACCAGGTGCAGGTTGGTGGTGCGGGTGGCCATGGATCTATTCCGGGGATGGGACGGGGAATTGGGGATGGAATCAGGCGCGCGCCGCCCCGCGTCTCATAATGGGGACAAGCAGCACAATGGAACAACTTGCCTGCAGCCACCACCACATTGCGTGCAATGCGGGGACAAGTGGCACCAGCCCAGCCATACCCTGCCGGCCAGCGCCTGGCCGGCGTGGATGGCCCCGGGGGCAACCGCGGTGGCAGTGGGGTTCCCCGGTATTCACACCCCCTACTACCTACCACCATCTTTCTAGAATCTTCTTAATGTTTATGGTGCCGGCGATGACGAACAAGCCGATCCTCACCGTGCTCTCCGGCCAGCCGGTCTGGCCGCCCCCGGTTTGGATGATGCGACAGGCCGGGCGCCACCTGCCGGAATACAAGGCAACCCGCGCCGAGGCGGGCAGCTTCCTGGCCCTGGTGACCAACCCCGAGCTGGCCTGCGAGGTGACGCTGCAACCGGTGCGCCGCTACGGCATGGACGGTGCCATCCTGTTCAGCGACATCCTGATGGTGCCCTGGGCGATGGGCCAGAAGCTGTGGATGGAGGATGGCGAAGGACCGCGGCTGACGCCGATCACCGACGCCGCCGGACTGGCCGCCCTGCGCCCGGCGGAACTGCGCGAGGCCGCGGCGCCAATCTTCGAAACGGTGTCGCGCGTCCGTCAGGCGCTAGACGAGGCTGGCAGCCGGACCACGCTAATTGGCTTCGCGGGGTCTCCCTTCACCGTAGCCTGCTACATGGTGGAGGGCCGCGGCGGCAGCGACTTCGCCAGCGTACGGCGGCTGGCCTATGCCGACCCGCAGCTGTTCGCGCGCCTCATCCGGGTGCTGACTGATGCCACGGTGGACTACCTGCTAGCACAGGTCGAAGCGGGCGCAGAGGCGCTGATGCTCTTCGATTCCTGGTCCGGATTGCTTGCCCCCAGCCAGTTTCGTCGCTGGGTGATCGACCCTACGGCCGCCATCCGGCGGGCCCTGGCCCAGGCGGCGCCACATATTCCTGTCATCGGGTTTCCGCGCCTCGCCGGGCCCATGCTGGCCGATTACGCGGCGCGCACGGGCATGCAGGGCATCGGCATGGTCACGTCGATGGACCCGAAATGGGCCGCGGCCAATGAGGCGCCCGAAATGGCGCTGCAAGGCAATCTCGACCCGCTGGTGCTGATGACCGGCGGCATCGCGCTGGAAACCGAGGCGCGGACGTTGCTGAGCGCCATGCGGGGCCGCCCTTTCATCTTCAATCTCGGGCATGGGATCGAGAAGGAAACGCCGATCGACCATGTGATGGCGCTGATGCGTCTTGTGCGCGGGGGCTAGCGGGGGTGCGACCGGGGCAAGGCGGCGGCACGGCAACTCATGCTGGATTGATGGCGACGCATGGCGCAACCAACGCAATCGCGGCTGCGCGGGCTTGAATCCCGCGCCATCATCGGTATGTCCCGGCGTATGAATTCACGCCCCAAGACAGCGGTGGTGCTGCTGAACCTGGGCGGCCCCGACAGCCCTGACGCAGTCCAGCCCTTCCTGACCAACCTGTTCAGCGACCCGGCCATTCTGCGCGTGCCCAACTTCATCCGCCCCTGGCTCGGCCGCTTCATCGCCAAGCGCCGCACCAAGGCGGCGAAGGAGAATTACGCAGTCATAGGCGGCAAGTCGCCGCTGCTTGAACTGACAGTGGAGCAGAGCCAAGCCCTGCAAGCCGCCCTGGCCGATGACGACACCGAATATCGCTGCTTTGTCGCCATGCGCTACTGGCACCCGTTCTCGAACGAGGCCGCGCAGGCAGTGAAGGACTGGGGCGCGGACCGGGTGATGCTGGTGCCGCTCTATCCGCAATTCTCCACCACCACGACGGGCAGCAGCATGGTTGCCTGGGCTGATGCCTGCCGTGAGATCGGCCTGGACGTGCCGGTGCAGACCCTGTGCTGCTGGCACTCCGACGACGGCTTCGCCGCAGCCACGGGCCGCATCGTGCGCCAGGCCTACGATGAAGCCCGGGCCAAGCTGGATCCGTCGCAGCGCATGCGTGTGCTTTTCAGCGCGCATGGCCTGCCGGAGAGCATCATCAAGCGTGGCGATCCGTATCAGTGGCAGGTCGAGCGCACCACCGCTGCCGTGGTCGAGCAGCTGGCCATCCCTGATCTGGACTGGCTGGTCTGCTATCAGTCACGGGTCACGCCGCAAAAATGGATCGGTCCTTCGACTGAGGCAGAGATCGAGCGTGCCGGCCATGCCAAGATCGCCCTGTTGGTTTGCCCCATCGCCTTCGTGTCCGAGCACTCCGAGACGCTGGTCGAGCTCGATGTCGAGTATGGCGAGCTGGCGGAGGAAGCGGGGGTGCCGGGGTATTTTCGGGTACCCGCGCAGAACAGCGATCATGGGTTCATTGCGGCGCTGGCTGGGTTGGTGCGGCGGACCGCGGCGCAGCCCCGCATGCTGTGCAGCTTCGCCGGCCCCCGGCAATGCCCGAAGGTGCATCGCGACTGCCCGCACGCCAAATTGCCGGCGTGACCCCTGCCGCGGTCCTGTTCGACTGTGACGGCGTGCTGGCCGATACTGAGGGGTTGGTGAACCGCCTCGTCGCCACGGAGCTGTCCGCGCGTGGCTGGCCGATGGACGAGGCTGCGGCGCGCCAGGCCTTTCTTGGCATGGCCTGGCCTGACATGCGGCCGTTGGTCGAGGCCCGCACCGGTGCACTGCCGCTGGAGTGGGAAGATACATTTTCCCGCCGCATCACCGAATTGCTGATGACCGAGACCCTTCCCATCCCCGGTGCGATCGGGGCGTTACTGTTGGTTGCTGCCCGTCTGCCCGTGGCGATCGCCTCCAATTCTTCCCGGCGGGAGCTGACCATCAAGTTGCAGCGCCTGGGGCTGGTAGAGGTCTTCGGTGCGCGCCGCTTCAGCTTTGAGGATGTGCCCCGGGCGAAGCCGGCGCCAGACATCTACCGCGCCGCCGCCGCCGCCTGTGGCGCGGCCCCTGCCGATTGCGTGGTGGTGGAGGACAGCCTGGCCGGCATTCGCGCCGGCCTGGCGGCGGGATGCCGAGTGCTAGGCTTCGCCCGTGACACGCCGGCTGCCGTGCTGGCGCAAGCCGGGGCCACGCCGTTCAACGATATGGCGACCCTGCCGGCGTTGCTCGGCCTCTGCTAAGCTGAACACATGATGAAGCGCCTGATCCTGCTGGCCCTCTTCGCATGCTGGCCCGCCATGGCGCAGGAGCCTTATCCCAGCCGGCCGCTGCAACTGCTCATCCCGTTCCCGCCTGGCGGCAACACCGACCTGATGGCCCGCGCGCTG
>JACMRO010000116.1 GCA_014376425.1 Rubritepida sp. | reverse complement strand
TCGGCCATGCCATCGCCCAGCGCCACGACGGCGGCGGCGCGGCGGCAGGCGGCGCCGGCCAGGCGCTCCATCGCCGCGAGCACCGGGCCAGGCACGCCGCCCAGCGCACGCGGTAGTTCAGGCCAGGGGTCGCGGATCTCAAAGATGAAGGGCGCCCGGCCGGCCAGCGCCGGCAGCGCCACGGTCAGCGGCGTGGACGAGGCGATGACGACGTCCCAGGCTTCTGCCCGGGCCAGCACCGTGGCGCGCGCGGCGGAGCGCAAGAAGGGCGCCGCCCGCGCCGGCAGGCGCATGGCATTGTCGTAAGGCACGGCGAATTGCAGGACCCGGAAGCCGCCGACCATCCCCTCGCGCCGGCCCCGCCGGAAGCTGCCCGTCACGCCCGCATCCGCTCCGGCATACTGCCCGCAGGCCATCGTCACCCGGTGGCCGCGCTGCGCCAGTGCGCGTGCCATGGCGTGGCTGCGGGTGGCGGTGCTGCCGCCCGGGGTGGAGAAATGCTGGTGGAGGTAGAGAACCCTCAGGCCAGGCAGCACTGGCGGATGACGCTGATGACCCGGGCCTGGTCCAGGGGCGCCAAATTGCTGCCCGAAGGCAGGCACAATCCTTCCTCGAAGAGCCGCGCCGCCACCGCGCCACCCACCTGCGGCGCATCGCGGAAGGCGGGCTGCAAGTGCAGCGGTTTCCAGACCGGCCGGCTTTCAATATCGCGCGCGGCCAGTGCCAGGCGCAGCACCTCGCGCCCTGCCCGCGCCCGCGCCGGGTCAAGCCGGATCGCCGTGAGCCACCGGTTGGACCTGCTGCCCGCCGGTTCGTCGATGAAGTGCAGGCCCTCCAGGTCGGCCAGTCCTTCGCGGTAGCGGGCGTGCACTGCCCGCCGCGCCGCCACCCGTTGCTCCAGCGCGGTGATCTGCGCGAGGCCAACCGCGGCCAGGACCGACGACAGGCCATAGGAGAAGCCGGTCGTCTCATGCTGGTAATGCGGCGCCGCCTCCTTCGCCTGGCTGGCGAGGGCACGCGCCAGGGCAATCAACGCGGCATCGTCGCTGGCCAGCGCCCCGCCGCCGCCCGCGGTGATGATCTTGTTGCCGTTGAAGCTGAGCGCCACCAGCCGGGCCCCGGCCCCGGCGTGACGGCCCTGCAGCGTGGCGCCCAGGCTCTCGGCGCTGTCGCTCAGCACAGGAACGCCCCATGCGGCGCAGGCTTCCGTGATGGCAAGCGTATCCGCCGGCTGGCCGTACAGGTCGACCGGCACCACCACCCGGGGCAGCCGCCCGCGCCTGGCCGCCGCCGAAAGTTCGGCGCGCAACAGGTCGATGTCCATGGTCCAGTCGGCCGCCGAGGCGTCGATGAAGCGCGGCACCGCGCCCATCTGCACCGCGGGGGCGATGGAGGCGATGAAGGTCAGGCTACTGGTCCAGACCTCGTCGCCCGGCTGCACACCCAGTACCCGGAAGCCCAGATGCAGCGCCGCGGTCCCCGAAGCGATGGCCAGGACGTGGCCAAAGCCGGTGGCACGCGCAATGGCAGCCTCGAATGCAACCGGGACTGGCCCCGCGGGTGCGATCCATCCTGCCTCCAGTGTGGCCTGGATGGAATTGAGTTCGCACCCGACCAGGTGGGGCGGCGAGAGCAGAATGCGCGTGCTTACCGAGGGTTCGAACGGCGGCAGTACGGGTGCTGCCAACCGGTAGGCCCGGGGAAACGGCACCACTGCAGCACTGCCTGACTGGATCCCCTGCTGGGACGCCATAGGTTTTAACCCTTGGATACAACCCCAGGTTACACACGTTACCGAGATTACGCGCAAGCAAATTGCGCGCCTAAATTGCAAAAATTAACGGAAGATGAAACTTTTCGGCTGAGAGGGTGTTCAGCCGCGCTCGCCTGGCCAGTTGATCCGGGGTTCATACCTGCCGCTCTGGCCGGACTGCTCGGAAGGCCGGGCCGGCAATGCCAGGTCATCCATCACCACCCGGCGCGGTGCATCGGCCAGCCGTGCCGAAAGACCGCGCAATTCGGCCTGCATCTCATCCAGCTGCGCCTCCATCGCTTCCAGCCGCGACTTCACGCCGAAGACGGAGAACGGCATCACCAGAAACGCCAGGCCGAACAGCAGCAGGACGAGCAGAGCCACCAGGCCGGTCCAGCCCGGCAGCCCGGGCAGCGTCAGCGCCGCGGTCACGCCTTCCAGGTTCATCCGCCGGTCACGCTCATGTGTCGCGCGACCGCGGCGGGCCGGGCGCGTTCGATGACAAAGTCGTGCCCCTTTGGCTTGCGCAGGATGGCCTCGCGTATTGCCGCCTTCAGCGGCTCGTCGCGCAGGCCCTGGCGCAGCGGGGCGCGCAGGTCGGCCGCGTCGTCCTGGCCCAGGCACATGTAGAGAGTGCCGGTGCAGGTCAGCCGCACGCGATTGCAGCTTTCGCAGAAGTTATGGCTGAGCGGCGTGATGAAGCCGATCCGCGTGCCCGTCTCCGCCACGTCGAAATACCGTGCCGGGCCGCCGGTGGCGTAGGCGCTCTCGGTCAGGGTCCAGTTCAGCCGCAGCCGGGCGCGCACCACCTCAAGCGAGATGTAGCGGTCGGTGCGGTCCTCGGCGACTTCGCCCATCGGCATGGTTTCGATCAGGCAGAGGTCGAAGCCGTGCTGCCCGCACCATGCCAGCATGGCATCGAATTCATGCTCGTTCAGGCCACGCAGTGCGACCGCGTTGATCTTCACATGCAGCCCGGCATCGCGCGCGGCGAAGATGCCCGCCTTGACCTTTTCGACATCGCCGAAGCGGGTGGCAGCACGGAAGCCCGCCGCATCCAGCGTGTCGAGGCTGACATTGACGCGGCGAACGCCGGCGCGGACCAGGCCCTCGGCGTACTTCGCCAGCTGGGTGCCGTTGGTGGTCAGCGTCAGCTCCTCCAGACCTTCCGCCCCCTCGGCCGGCCCGATCCGCCGGCCCAGTGCATCCACCAGCGCCATGACGTCGCGCCGCACCAGCGGCTCGCCGCCGGTCAGGCGGATCTTTCGCACGCCCAACTCGATGAACGCGCCGCACAGCCGCTCCAGCTCCTCCAGGCTCAGCACCTCCCGCTTGGGCAGGAAGGTCATGTCCTCGGCCATGCAGTAGACGCATCGCAAATCGCACCGATCTGTCACCGAGACGCGCAGATAGCTGATGTGGCGGCCGAACGGGTCGATCATGTAGTTGATTTGGGGCGGGGGGGCCTTCCCACGCAAGCCCCTGCCTTCAGGCGAAGAGCGCGATGCTGCCCGAAGTCAGCAGCACCGCCATGGCGAAGGGCCGGTACAGCCGCTGGGGCACGACATGGAAGGCGCGCACGCCCACCGGCACGCTCAGCAGCATCACCGGCAGCAGCACCGCCAGGCGGATCCATGTCCTGCCGTCGATCAGCCCGGCCACGAACGGCCCGACCACCGATGCGATGGCGATGATGGCGAAGAAGACGATCAGGTTGGCGCGATGGCGCCGCGCCTCCTCGCTGCCCGAAAGCAGGTAGAGGATGACCGGCGGGCCGGACATGCCGGTGGCGCCCTTCAGCAGCCCCGCCACCGCGCCCACGGCGGCATTCAGCCACAGCGGCCGGCTGCCATGGTAGCGCCAGCCGCTCATCAACGCGAAGCCGAAAACCAGCACGAAGCCGCCGATCAGCCGGCGCAACAGGTCCTGCTCGATGGCGAACAGCGCGAAGGTGCCCAACGGCATGGTGAGCAGTGCTGCGCCCCCCAGCGGCAGCACGACGCGGCGGGCGGCCTCCGGCCAGGCTTTCGGCAGCAGCTGGGCTGAGATCAGCAGCTCCATCAGCAGCATCACCGGCACACCCTCCAGCGTGCCCCAGAGCGTGGCGAAGATCGGCGCCAGGATGACCGCGGTGCCAAAGCCGGCATAGCCACGCATCAGCCCGGCCACGACGGTGGCGATGACGGCGCCGAGCATGCGCCAGTCGAGCAGTGTCTCCGCCATCACGGCAGCACGTCCAGCACCACCAGCGCCGCGTTGATCAGCAGCTTGCCGGCATTTTCAAAATTCACCGTCACCCGGCTGCCGAGCACGGATTGCACCTGGCCCACGCCCCATTCCGGTCGCGCCGGGTTGACCACGCGCATGCCCGGTTCGATCAGTCGCAAGGCGTGGTTCCGGTCATAACCATAGGCTGCGGGGAGGCGTTACGCTTCGTCAATCTCCCGCGTGCAAAAGGCGCGTGTCGCGTCATGTCGCCCCGGGCGACTGCATTCGACGGAATGCGACATCAGGGATGACAAGGCGCCTGCCAGATTGCGGATCGCGGGGCGGCAGCAGCAAGGAAAGGGAGACGAGACATGGCGCACGCAGTGGCTAGCGAGGCGGTTGAACTGGCCCGGCTGGTGGGCGCGCGGCTGGCCCACGATCTGGCCGGGCCACTGGGCACCATCACGGCCGCGGCCGGGCTGGCACCGGGCGCCGCCCGATCCGATGAATTGCTGGCCGAGACGCTGTCGGACCTGATGGCGCGCGGCAGGCTTTACGCCGCCGTGTTCGGTAGCGCCGAGGACACCCCCTGGCACGCCATGCCGGCGCTGCTGGCCGGTGCGCCGGGCGCGCACCGCATCACCTTCGACGTCACCCCTGGCCCGCCACTGCGGCCAGCCACGGCGCAACTGGCGCTGGCGGCGGGGATGCTGGCGGCGGAGGGGCTGCCGCGCGGCGGGTGCGTGGGGGACGCCCCTGGGCCGGGCGGCGGGGGGGCGGGGCTGCCGGAGGGCCCGCCGCGCGCGCGCGGCGTGCGGATCGCCCCTGGTCCGGGCGGCGGCGTGGCGGTGCTGCCGGAAGGCCGGATCGCCGCCTGGCCGCATGCGTTGATCGAGCGGTTGGGCGGGCTGGCGCCGCCGCAACCCGATACCGCACGCAGCCTGATGGCGCCCTGGCTGCTGGCCCTGGCGCGCCAGGCCGGCTGTGACCTGAGCCTGGGGCTGGGCGGGCCGGGCACCCCGCCGCTGCTGCTGCGGCCGCCTGGCTGAAAGGCCGCCGCCTTTTACGCTTTCTTCGGCGGCCGGGGCGCATCAGCAAGGTCCGAAGCCATTGGAGACCGCGCATGGACGATCTGCTCGCCGACTTTCTGATCGAGACGAATGAGGGGCTGCAGAGCCTGGATGGCGCGCTGCTGTCGCTGGAACGCAACCCCGGCGACGCGTCGGTGCTGGGCGAGGTGTTCCGCACCATCCACACCATCAAGGGCACCTGTGGCTTCCTGGGCCTGCCGCGGCTGGAGCGCGTGGCGCATGCCGGCGAGAACGTGCTGGGGCGTTGGCGAGAAGGCTCGCTGACCGTCACCCCGGGCGGCATCAGCCTGATCCTGACGGCGGTGGACCGCATCAAGCAGATCGTCGCCGGGCTGGAAAATGCGGGCACCGAGCCGGCTGGCGATGACGGCGACATCATCGAGCCGCTGGATGCCGCGTTCCGGGGGGAGACGCCCCAGGCCGTGCCGGCGGTCGAAGCACCGAACATGTCCCCCGCCGCCGTTCCTCCCCCCGCTTCCTTTCTGGGCCTGGCCATGGCGCCTGTGCCGCCTTCCGGCCCCGGCCCTGCCCCCACCCCCGCCGCCACCCCCGCCCCCGTGGCGGACGCCGTCGCCGTCGCCGCCCCGGCACCGCAGACGATCCGCGTTGCCGTCGACGTGCTGGAGGTCCTGATGGTGCTGGTCAGCGAGCTGGTGCTGACCCGCAATCAGCTGCTGCAACTGGCCCGGTCGGCCTCCAATTCGCCATTCACGGTGCCGCTGCAGCGGCTGTCGCAGATCACGTCGGACCTGCAGGACGGGGTGATGAAGACGCGCATGCAGCCGATCGGAAGCGCCTGGCAGAAGCTGCCGCGCCTGGTGCGCGACCTGTCGAACGACCTGGGCAAGAAGATCGCGCTGGACATGATCGGCGAGACGACCGAGCTGGACCGCCAGGTGATGGAATTCATCAAGGACCCGCTGACCCACATGGTCCGCAACAGCGCCGATCACGGGCTGGAAACGCCCGATGAACGCCGTGCCGCCGGCAAGCCGGAGACCGGGCGCATCACGCTCAACGCCTATCATCAGGGCGGCCATATCGTGCTGGAGATCGGCGATGACGGGCGCGGCCTGGCGGTGGGCAAGATCCGCGAGAAGGTGCTGCGCCAGGGCCTGGCGACCGAGGCGGAGCTGGCGGCGATGAGCGAAAGCGAGATCCAGCGCTTCATTTTCCGCGCCGGCTTCTCCACCGCCGCCGCAGTCACCTCGGTATCGGGACGAGGCGTGGGAATGGATGTGGTGAAGACCAACCTGGAGCGCATCGGCGGCACCGTCGAACTGCGCTCGCGCGAGGGCCGCGGAACGACTTTCACCATCAAAATCCCGCTCACGCTGGCGATCGCCGCCGCCCTGATCGTGGAGAGCGGCGGCGAACGGTTCGCCATTCCGCAGAACGGTGTGCTGGAACTGGTGCGGGTGGGCGACGGCGACGGCCCGAAGGTCGAGATGATCAAATCCGCGCCCGTCCTGCGACTGCGTGACCGGCTGCTGCCCTTGGTGCCGCTGGCGCCCCTGCTGCAGCTGGATGGCGAGCCGGGCGAGACCAGCTTCGTGGTCGTCACCCAGGTCGGCAGCCAGGTTTTCGGCATCGTCGTCGACCGGGTTTTCGACACCGAGGAGATCGTGGTCAAGCCTGTCGCGCCCATCCTGCGCGACGTGACGATGTTCTCCGGCAACACCATCCTGGGCGATGGCTCGGTGATCATGATCCTCGACCCGAACGGCATCGCGCGCGCCACCGGCCTGAGCGTCGATGCCGGCCGGGAGAACGAAGCGGCGGCAAAACCACAGCGTGGCGCCACGGTCGAGCGTACGGCTCTGCTGCTGTTTCGCGCCGGGGAAGGAGCGCCCAAGGCGGTGCCGCTCGGGCTCATCGCCCGGCTGGAGGACCTGCCGGCCGAGCGCATCGAACACGCCGGCGACAAGCTCGTGGTGCAGTATCGCGGCAGCCTGATGCCGCTGGTGACGTTGTCTGGCTTCGCAACCATTCCCGAAGCCGGCAGCCGCCAGGCGGTGCTGGTCTTCGGCGACGGCGCGCATGCCATGGGCCTGATGGTCGATGAGATCCTCGACGTGATGGAGGCGCCGCTGGTGATCGACCGCGGTGGTGAGCGGCCCGGCTTCCTGGGCAGCGCGGTGATCGCCGAGCGGGTCACCGAAATCCTCGACTGCGCCTACTGGCTGCGCCTGGGCGGGGAGGACTGGTTCAACCAGGCCGCTCCCGCCAGGCAGGCGCCGCCGCGCATCCTGCTGGTGGAGGACAGCGCCTTCTTCCGCAACCTGGTGGTGCCCGCGCTGTCGGCGGCCGGCTACAACGTCATTGGCGTGCCGCATGGCCGCGAGGCGCTGCGGCTGCGTGAGGTAGGCGAGATGTTCGACGCCATCATCTCCGACATCAACATGCCCGAGATGGACGGCTTCCAGCTCGTTCGGGCGATCCGCGACGGC
>JACMRO010000115.1 GCA_014376425.1 Rubritepida sp. | reverse complement strand
GGCGGGGCCCGCACCGTCGATGATCTGTTCCAGCGCGACGGCCAGGCCGGCCGGGTCGCCTGGCCCGAACCACAGCGCGGCATCGCCGCAGACCTCGGGCACTGCCCCCGCCTGGCCGGCGATGACGGGGCAGCCGCACCACATGGCTTCCAGCGGCGGCAGCCCGAAGCCTTCGTAGCGGCTGGGGAAGATGAGGCAGAGGGCGTTCTCGTACAGCGCGCGCAACTCGGGGTCGGTCACCCTGCCGAGGGCACGAGCGGCGGTGGCGCCGGTGGACTGGAAGACGGCCGCGTCGCGCGCGCCGGCAAGCGCCAGGGTCATGCCATGGCGGCCCAGCAGCGCGGCGGCGCCCTGCAGCGCGGCGAGATTCTTGTGGGCGGCGCCGGTACCGACGGCGAGCGCATAGCGGCGAGGTTCGAGGCCGTTTCGGGCCAGCACGCCAGCCGCCGCCGGCTCACGCAGGATGTGCTCGCCGCCTTCGGCCACGACGCCAATGCGGCCCGGGTCGACGCCCAGATGATGCGCCAGCCGCCCTTGCGAGAAGGCGCTGACGGTCAGCAGTTGCGTGCCGTTGCGGGCCAGGTCGCGATGCAGGGCGCGATACCACAGCCGGAACGGCCGGGAGTAGGATTCGGGAGTGTCGAACACCCCGGCATCGTGGATCACCACCGCCTGGCGGCCGCGCCGCCACAACGGCGCGGTGTTACCCAGGTTAAGCAGGGTCCCGGCCCGCGCGGCACCCGCCAGCGCCAGCTGTTCCCAGGCCTGGCCGCGCTGGCGGCCGGTTGGGCGCAGCACCGTGGCCTGTGGCATGCACGCGGTGATTTCGCCGGCGAAGCGCTGCACGCCCGTCAGCGCCTGGTCCAGGAAGCGGCCATTGATGAAGATCATGCGCGGATCAATTGGCGCCACTGTCGGGGGTGCCGCAAGGCGTGGCGCTCGGCCGGCAGCAGGGCGCGCCAGAGGAGCCCGGCCAGCAGCGCCCCACCGAGCACCAGCGCCACCGCCTTGGCCGGCCAGCCGGGTGCTACGGCCAGTGCCAGCAGCACCGCACCGGCCGCCAGCATCGGGGCCATCAGGCCACGCGCCGCCACCGACGCCGGCGGGTAGAGCCGGGCTGCGAAGAAGAGCTTGCCCCAGGCATCCGTCGCCACGCGCAACGCCCAGGCGATGGCCGCGCCCTCGATGCCGCCCAGCCACAGGCACAGCGCGGAAAGCGGCAGGAACACCACCGCCTGCCCCAGCACGAACCGCGCGGTGACGTCGGGCCGGCCGATCGCTTCCAGTAGCGCATTGGGCGCATAGGCCAGGCACGAGAACAGGATGCCGATCGCCAGGATGCGCAGCACCGGCGCCCCGCCATCGGCGAAGCCCGCGCCCAGCCATAGCCGCAGCACGTCATGGGGTGCGGCCACCAGCACGGCGCAGGCGGGGAAGACGCCGAGCAGGATGAGCAGCCCGCCGCGACGCAGCAGCCCCGCGGTTTCGACCGGCAGCTTGGCGAAACCGCTGGCCATGGCCGGGAGCAATGCCTGGCTGACCGCCACCGGCAGGATCCACATGCGCAGCACGAGGTCGAGCGGCGTGGCGTAGTAGGCGACGGCGCTCAAGGTCAGCAACGCGCCGATCAGGAAACGGTCGGCGTACAGCAGCGCCTGGCCAAGCAGCGACGCCGCGGTGATCCAGCCTCCCAGCCTAAGCAGCGGTGCGCCCGGCCCGAGCCGCGGCCAGCCAGACCACACCCCCGGCACGTCCCGCCGCACCAGCCAGATGTAGGACAGGGTGTTGGCCAGCCGGCAGGCCAGCAGCGCCAGCATGACGCCGACCAGGCTGTCCCACACCAGCAGCGCCAGCACCGGCCCCAAATAGTAGAACAGGTTGACGGGCACGGTGACGAGGTTGGCCGCGGCGAAACGCTGATGCGCCGCCAGCACACCCCACAGGGCGGCGTCCAGAACCACCAGCGGGATGGCGCAGGCCAGCACGCGCATCGCCGCCAGCGCCTCGGCCTGCAAGGCGGGCGGCACGTTCAGCACCCGCTCGACCAACAGTGGCAGAGCCATGAACAACGCGGCGGCGCCCGCGACCGAGACCAGCCCCAATGCCGCAAGCCCGGCGCGCACCAGCGCCGCCTGCTCGGCCGGCGTGTCGGTGGCCATGCGTTCGGACAGGGTGCGTGTCAGCGCGGGGCCCACGCCCAGATCGAGCACGCCCAGCACGCCAACCAACGCCAGCGCCAGGGTGAACAGGCCCCAACGCTCCACACCCATCAGATGCAGCAGCCACGGGGTCAGCAGCAGCGCCACGATGAGCGGCAGGCCGCGCCCCAGCGCGTTCCAGAGCACACCGGAAAACAGCCGTCCGCCCGCCAGTCTGTCGACCTGGGTCACTTGTCTTGTGTCACCATGGCGAAGGCGGCAGCCAGATGGGGCAGGCCCTAGCAGGCGCCCTTGCGGGCCAGCACCACCAGCGGCGTGCGCGCGAGTATCTGGATGTCGCGCCAAAGCGACGGTTGGGTGGCGTAGGCCACATCCAGCGCGACCCGCTGGGCGTAGCTGGTGTCGCTGCGGCCGCTGACCTGCCACAGGCCGGTGATGCCCGGGCGCACGCTCATATAATGCGCGGCGGCGACGCCGTAGAATTCCGCCAGCTCAGCCGCGGTCACCGGGCGGGGGCCGACCAGGCTCATTTCGCCGCGCAGCACGTTGATTAGCTGAGGCAGCTCGTCCAGCGAGGTGGCGCGCAGGAAGCGGCCGATGCGGGTGACGCGCGGGTCATGCTTCAACTTGCGCGTGGCTTCCCACTCGGCCCGGGCAGCGGGGCTGGTGGCGAGCAGGCTGGCCAAAACCTCCTTGCTATCCGTCTGCATCGAGCGGAACTTGAGGCAGCCGAAGCCCAGGCCGTTCTGGCCGATGCGGGTATGCGCGAAGAAGATCGGTCCACCATCACGCCGCACCAGGAGTGCCAGCACGGCGAAGACCGGCAGCAGCATGGCCAGCGCCAGCCCGGCCATGACCACATCCAACGCGCGCTTCGTATGGGCATGCACCCCTGCCGCTGTTGGCACCAGCTGAATGGGCAGGCCGAAGCCGCTGGCGCGGACGGTCTGGTCGGGGCGGAGGGAAAGAAGACTGTCCATGCCGGGCATCAAGGGGGGTCCTAGAGGGGATCGCATTGGCTTTTCGCGGAGTGAACGGGCGGTAAGGTGGTGCAGTTGAGGCAAGATTGTGGCACCGTAAATAAAGCGACAGCGGGACTGCCCTTGCCGCGGCGGCGCCGGAATGCGAGCAGGTCGGGGTGCGCTGGGTCCTGATGCTGTCGGCCGTTCTGGGGCTGGGTCTGGCCTGGTGGCTGTACCCTGCCGACTTCCTGTGGCCGCAGGCGGGTGGGCCCTGGCGGCCGGTGGGCGACGCGGCGCAGCATGCCGTAGCGCAGCGCTACTTCCTGGCCTCACCCTGGCAGTGGCCGCCCCTGGACGTCGCCCTGCTGGGTGGGCTCAACCTGGCCTTCATGGACGGCATCCCGCTGCTGGCGCTGCCATTGAAACTCGCGGCGGCCCTGTTGCCGCCGGGCTTCCATGGCATCGGCCTGTGGTACGCGCTGTGCTGGGTGGCCCTGCCGGTCAGCGCTGCCTGGGCAATGCGCGGCACCGGCGAGACGCGCAGCGGGCCGTTGCTGGCGGTTGCGCTGGCGGCGATGTCCATGCCGGCCTTCATCATGCGCTTCGGCCATGCGGCGCTGTGCGGTCACTTCCTGTTATGGCTGGCGCTTGGGCTGTATCTGCGGCTGGTGGCCGGGCGGCGCCTGTGGCCCGCGGCCGCCGGCCTTCAGGTCGCTGCCCTGCTGGTTCACCCCTACCTGGCGGTGATGACGCTGGCGGTGCTGGCGGCGGTGCCACTGACGCTGGCCTGCCGCGGCACCGCCGCGCGGCGCGCAATGCTGGGGCTGGCCGCGGCGTTGGGCTTCATGCTGCTGGTGATGGCCGGTTTCGGATATCTGGGCGCCAGTGGCGATGGCCAGCGATTCTACGGCGCCTTCGCGATGAACCTTTTCTCGCCGTTCTGGCCTTTCCGGTCATGGTTCCTGGGTGCGGGCATCGCCGCCGAGATCGACGCCACCGGCCATGGCGGCTGGGAGGGCTATAACTGGTTGGGGCTGGGGCTGTGGCTGGCGATCGCCTTGCTGGTCATCCTCCGGCCACGCGCCGTGCTGGCCGGGCTGGCGGCACATGGCGGGCTGGTGCTGGCCTGCCTGGGGCTGACCGCGCTGGCCATCACCCACCGCGTCGGTCTGGGCAGTGCGTCGATCGAGCTGTTCCCGGCGCCCGGCTTCCTCGAGCAGTTCCGGGCTTCCGGCCGCTTCTTCTGGCCGGTGGGCGCGGCGCTGCTACTCGGCGCCGCGGCGCTGCTGGCGCGGCAGGGGCGAGCGGGTGTGGCGCTGCTGGCACTGTGTGCCGTCATTCAGTTCATCGATGCGGTGCCGGCGCGCCAGGCCCTTCATGACTGGGCGCGCACCGCCCAGCCATGGCGCGTCGACGCCGCGGCGCTGCGCCCCCTGCTGGCCCGGGCGGAGCGCGTGGTGCTGCTGCCCGCATGGCCGTGCATCGCGGCCGACGACCATGCGGCGCGCGAGGCGCTGCTGGAAATGCTGGCGCTGGCCAGCGAAACGCCCCGGCCCATCAACACCATGTATGCCGCCCGCTGGCCCGGCGGGCCGCCGCCCTGCCTGCCGCCCGGCCCGCCGGAGAGGGGCGAACTGCGCCTGGAATGGGAGGGCGGCTGGCGCGTCACCGCAACGCCGCGCTGACGGCATCGCGCAGTATCGGCAAGGTTTCCGTCTCAAACCACGGGTTGCGCATCGCCCAGCCCACGGTGCGCCAGCTGGGATGCGGGAGGCAGAAGAAGCGTGGCAGCCCGGGCTGGCCCCGCACCCGTTCTGTCATCAACCCGGGCCCCAGGTAGCGGCTCTGGGCATAGCCGCCGGCCAGCAGGACCAGCCGCACCATCGGCATGGCGGCGAGCAGCGGTGGGTGCCAGAGCGGCGCGCATTCGGGCCGTGGTGGCTTGTCGCCACCTTTCGGCAGCACGCCGGGGTAACACAGGCCCATGGGCAGGATGCCGATGCGCGCTTCGTCGTAGAACACCTCGGGCGTCAGGTTCAGCCAGGCCCGCAGCCGGTGGCCGCTCGCATCCGTCCAGGGCGTGCCGCTGATATGCACCTTGGTACCCGGAGCCTGGCTGACGATCAGCATCCGCGCGGTGGGCGAGCCGCGCAGGATGGGGCGCGGGCCCAGCGGCAGGTGCGCGGCGCACAGCTGGCAGGCGCGGGCGCTTTCCAGCAGTTCCTTCACGCGCTGGGCAGATGGCGCTCCACCAGGTAGAGCGGCCGGCGCCTGGTCTCGTTGAAGATGCGGCCCAGGTATTCGCCGATGATGCCCAGCATCATCATCTGCACCCCGCCCAGGAACAGCACCGCGGCCATCAGGCTGGGAAAGCCCGCCACCGGGTTGCCGAAGAAGAAGGTGCGGACCAGAAGCTGCACGATGTAAAGCGCCGCGAAAAACGCCACCACCAGCCCCAGATAGCTGGCGATCTTCAGCGGCCCGACGGTGAAGCTGGTGATCCCCTCCAGGCTAAGATTCCACAGTTTCCACCAGTTCCACTTGGTGGTCCCCGCCGCGCGGGGCGCCCGTTCATACGGTACGGCGACGGAGGGGAAGCCCACCCAGGCGAACAACCCCTTCATGAAGCGATGCTGCTCGCGCAGCGCCAGCAGCGCGTCGAGCGCGCGGCGCGACATCAGCCGGAAATCCCCGGTGTCCTGCGGCAGCTGCACGCGGCCACCCAGCCGCTGCATGACCCGGTAGAAGGCCGACGCCGTGGTGCGCTTCAGCCACGATTCGCCATGCCGGAGGGATCGCTGCGCATAGGCCACGTCGAACCCCTGGCGCGCGGCATCGTCCAGCGCCGGTATGACTTCCGGCGGATCCTGCAGGTCGGCGTCGATCACCACCACCGCGTCGGTGCAGCGGGCATGGTCGAGCCCGGCGGTCAGCGCGATCTCCTTGCCGAAATTGCGCGACAGGTTGACGACGGCGATGCGTGGATCGGCGGCCTGCAAACCCAGCATGAGCCCGAGCGTGCCGTCGGTAGAGCCGTCATTGACCAGCACGATCTCCCACGCGGCGCCCAGCCTATCGCGCACGGCGGCGGTGCGGGTGTAGAACTGCTCCAGCACCTCCTGCTCGTTGTAGCAGGGCACCACGACGGAGAGTGCCGGCGCGGCATGGCCGGTGGCGGCGAGCAGGGGTCGAGTAAGGGTGTCGGCTGGCATTAGCGCCCTATAGCACGCCCATCATGGCGCGGGTTGGGCGTGGGCCAGGAAGTGCGCGGCGATGTCGCGCCGGCGCGCCACCCAGATTCGCGGGTCGGCCGCCACCCGCGCCAGGATGGCGTCCAGCGCCGCGATCCGCGCCGGCCGGCCGATGATGCGCAGGTGCAGGCCGATGCTGAGCATGCGTGGCCGCCCCTCCGCCAACAGCCACTCCACCGCATCAAGGCAGTAGCGGGAAAAATCGCTGGCCAGCACGAAGGCCTGGCCGGGCCCGAAGCGCATGTCGTTGGTGTCGAAGCAATAGGGCAGGATGACGTGGCCGGGTTGGTGCAGCCGCGGCATCTCGTCGCCGTAATCGTCGCTGTCGTAGAGGAAGCCGCCATGCTCCCGCAGCAGCCGCCGGGTGTTGACCGAGGGCGCGCTGCGGGTGTGCCAGCCTACCGGCCTGGTTCCGGTGGCGGCCTCGATAGCGGTCACGGTGGCCGCGATCACCGCGCGTTCCTGCGCCTCATCCATCCCGGCATGGCGCTCCCAGCGCCAGCCATGGCAGCTGACTTCGTGGCCGCGCGCGGCGGGTTCGGCCGCCAGGTGCGGACCGTGCGCGATGGCGCGGCCGCAGGATGAGAAAGTGGCCTTTGCGCCGTGCTGGTCCAGCACCTCCAGGACGCGCCACAGGCCGACCTTGGCGCCGTAGTCGAAATGCGTCTCCATGCACGGGTCAGGGTGGCCCACCACCTCCTCATGCGCCTCGAACCGGCTTTCATTCCGCTCATCGCCGGAGTTGCGGTTCATCTCCGCCCCCTCCTCGACATTGACGACGAGGCTCAAGGCCAGCAGCGCGCCGCCGGGCCATTGTGGGTCAGGCGGGTGGGCGCCGTAGCCCCGCGTGTCGCGGGTCCGGGGTGGCATGCCGCCCGGGGGCGCATCAATCAGGGTCATCGGGCGCTCCGCAGGTCGAGGGGTGAAGGTCGGCGGCTAGACCCGCCGCACCCCCCAGAACAGCGACGAACCCCCCGTCACCAGCCCGGTCAGGCTGCGCCGCCAGGCCTGTGGCGGCCGCACCAGTCCGAGCGGGATGAACGGCACTTCCTCCCACGCCACGCGCTGGATCTGTTCGGCCACGCGACGCGCCGTAGCGTCATCCGCCGCGTCGAACCATTCCTCGCGCAGGGTTTCGAGCCGGGGGATGGTGGGCCAGCCTGCCCAGGCGGCCGCGCCATGCCCGCGCAGCGGCTGATGGCTACCGGGGACAGAGACATCCAGCCCTTCCCAGGTGGTGCAGAAGGCGCTCCAGCCGCCCGCATCCACCGCGCCGCGATTGGTGCGGCGCTGAATATGCGTGCCCCAATCCATGCCCGGGAAATCCAGGTTGAAGCCGACCCGGCGCATCAGGTCTGCCGCTACTTCGGACAGGTTCTGCAGCACCGGCAGGTCGGTCGCCGAGAGCAGGGTCACGCGCTGCTGGGCGTAGCCGGCGGCCCGCAATGCGGCGCGCGCGGCGTCGATGCTGCGCGGCCCGGTCAGAACCTCCAGCCCCGCATCATTCGCCAGCGGCGTGCCGGGCGTGAACATGCCGGCCGGCCCCACCGACAGCGCCGCATCGGTGCCGATCGCCGCATTCATGAAGGCGCGCTGATCCACCGCCGGCAGCAGGGCGCGACGGATGGCGACATTGTCGAAAGGCGGTTGCAGGAAGTTGAAGCGCAGCACGCCCAGATTGCCGGCGGGGTTGATGACGCCGATCTCGATTTCGCGATTCCGCCGCAGCAGCGGCAGCAGGTCAGGCAGCGGGGTTTCCCACCAATCCACCTCGTTGTTCTGCAGCGCCGCGCCGGCGGTGGCCGGGTCGGGTATTATCTTCCATTCCACGCGCTCGAAATGCGCCATCTTGGCCCCTGCCAGGAAGCTGGTGGGCTCTGCCCGCGGCGTGTAGCCGGCGAACTTCTCGTACACTGCGGTGTCGCCCGGCCGGAACAGGTCGGCGCGGAAGCGGAAGGGGCCTGAGCCCGTGGCGTCGGTGATCTGCGTGAAGGCGTCGGTCCGTGCCACCCGCTCCGGCATGATGGCGCAGATGTTGGCCGAGGGTTTGCCCAGCGCCCAGGCCAGGCCTGGCCAGGGGCGGCGCAGGCGGATGCGGATCGTTCGGTCGTCGGGTGCCGCGATCTCCTCGGCCAGCCCGTCCAGCCGTTGCCCCAGCACATCGCGCTTCGACCAGCGGATGATCGACGCCACGCAGTCCCGCGCGCGGACCGGCTCATTGTCATGGAAGCGCAGCCCCTGCCGCAGGGTGATGGTCCAGACCAGGCCATCGGCGCTGATCTCGTGCCCCTGCGCCATCTGCGGCTGCGCGCGGTATTGCGCGTCCAGCCCATAGAGCAGGTCGTAGATCATCAGCCCGTGGTTGCGGACGACGACGGCGGTGGACCAGACCGGATCGATGCTGGCGAGGTTGGATTGCGGCACGAAGCGCAGCGGCCGCGCGGCGGGCTGTGCGAGCGCCGGCGCCGCGATGGCGCCCACTGTGATGGCGCCCAGTGCGATGCGTCGTGAAATCATGCTTTGCCCATTCCCCAGAAAACAGTTGCCGGCGCGCGGAACACGCCGGTGACGCGGCGGTTCCAGGCGCTCGGCTGCCAGTAATAGCCCAGCGGCAGGTAGTGCATGAACTCCATGGCGCGGCGGTTGAGGTCCGCTGCCAGCCGCACCCGTTCGGCGTCGGTGTCGGCCTCGACCCATTCGGCGCGCAGCCGCTCGATCCGCGGGTCGTCCGGCCAGCCGAACCAGGCATTGGCGCCGTTCGCGCGCAGAAACAGATGGAACACCGGCAGGGTGAGCGACTGGCCGGAGCTGGTTGTGTGGATGATACTCCAGCCGCCACGCTCCACCGGCTCACGCGAGGTGCGGCGGTTCACCAGCGTGCCCCAGTCGGCCGAGACGAGTTCGAGGTTCATGCCCAGCCGGGTCAGCAGGTCGGCGGTGACCAGGCTCAGGGCGTTGATCTGCGGGTAGTCGCCCGGGGCGATCAGCACGACCTTCTCGCCGTTGTAGCCCGCCTCGCGCAGTGCGGCGCGGGCACGGTCCAGGCTGCGGACTTTCAGGATCTCGCTGCCCGCCTCGTTTGCCATCGGCGTGTCGCAGGTGAAGACGCCCTCGCACACGCCCCAGCCGGCCTGGTCGTTGCCGGCCACGGCGCGGAGATAGTCGCGCTGATCCACCGCCATGGCCACCGCGCGGCGGATGGCGGGGTTGTTGAAGGGCGGCTGCAGCGTGTTGAAGCGCGCCACGCCATAGGTGCCGTCCAGCAACCGCTGTTCCACGACCAGCTGGCGCGACCGCCGCAGCAGCGGCAACAGGTCGTGCAGAGGGTATTCCCAGTAATCCTGCTCGCCCTGGGTCATCGCGCTGGCGGCGGTGGCGGGGTCGGTGATGATGGTCCACTCCACCCGCTCGATGCGCGGCGCGCGGCCGCCGGCCAGCCCGTCCACCGGTTCCTGGCGTGGCACATAGCCGTCATGGCGGGCCCAGACGGCGCGCTGGCCGGGGTTCCAGTCGCCGGCCACGAAGCGGAAGGGGCCGCTGCCAACCGCGTCGCGGATCTGGGTGAAAGCGTCGATCGCGGCCAGCCGTTCGGGCATGATGAAGCAGGGGAACTGCGTCTGCCCCAGCGCCATCAGCAGCAGCGGCACGGGGCGGTGCAGGCGGAAGCGGAAGCGACGGTCGTCGATCGTCTCCACGTCGGCGACGGAAGCCTGCAGCACCTGCATGAATGGGTCACGCCGCGCCCAACGCTTGATCGAGGCGACGCAGTCGACGGCACGCACCGCCTCGCCATCGTGGAAGCGCAGGCCGGGCCGCAGGGTGAAGGTCAGCGTCAGCCGGTCGGCCGCCAGCTCCCACCCCTCGGCCATTTGCGGCCGGATTTCGCCCGCTGCGTCCTGCGCGCACAGCTGGTCGTAGACCATGAAGCCGTGGTTGCGGGTGACGACCGCGGTGGTCCAGATCGGGTCCAGGCTGGTGAGGTTCGCCTGGGGAATGACGCGGATGGTGCGCGCCGCGGCAGGCTGCGCAAAGGCGGGGGCAGGGAGGGCGGCGGCGGCGGCGATGAGGTTTCGTCGGTGCATGGAGAGCTCCTGTTGCGGGAGCTTCGCCCGGCGCATCGCACCACGCAACTAGAACGTCATCTCCGGCAGCCCGCGCAACTCCACCCCCGCATCCAGCAGCGCCTGCCGCGCCGCACCGCCCACCGCCTGCGCCGTAGGCTCGTCGCCATGCAGGCACATGGAGTGGATTTCGGCCGGGATGCGCCGGCCCTCCCGAGTCACGATCACGCCATCCACCGCCATCGCCACCGCCTGGGCAGCCGCCACCGCCGGATCATGATGCACCGCGTCGCGGTTCTGCCGGCTCGTCAGGTTGCCGTCTTCGTCATACATGCGGTCGATAAAGCCTTCGCCGGCCAGGCGCAGCCCCGCCTGCCGCGTGGCGTCCGCCATGCGGCTGCCAGCCAGGCAGACATGGATGAGCTCGCGGTCCACGCCCTTGATGCCGCGGGCCAGGGCGGCGGCCACATCGGCTTCCACCGCGCCCACATTGCTCAATGCGCCATGCACTTTCACATGGGTGATGCGGCCGCCGGCCATCGCCGCCACCCCCATCAACGCGCCGATCTGGTAGGCCACCATGTTCTCGATCTCGCGCCCCGACATGCGAATCGGGCGGCGGCCGAAGCCCTGGATGTCCGGGTAGCCGGGATGCGCGCCCAGGGTCACGCCGTGGTGCATGGCGAGCTCGACGGTCGTGCGCATCACCGAAGGGTCGCCGGCGTGGAAGCCGCACGCGATGTTGGCGCTGTTGATCAACGGCATCACCCCGGCATCGTCGCCCTTTTCCCAGGTGCCGAAGCTTTCGCCGATATCGGCGTTGATGTTCACGACGGGCATGCCGGGCCTCCTTCTGATGCAGCCGCAGGATCGGCGCACCATGCCGCCCTGCCAAGGGTGGCTTGCGTCGCCAGCCGGGCGCGGCAACCCTGCGCCGCATGAAGCTGCGACAAGCCGGTGACGGTGCAATGCTGGCCGAGTTCTCGGAGGGGCTGGACCCCCGGGCCGTGGCCCGCGTCCGCGCCCTGGACGCTGCCCTGGCCGTCGACCCGCCGGTCGGGCTGACCGAGACGGTGCCTGGCCTGCGTTCGCTGCTGCTGCTGCATGATCCGCTGTTGCTGTCGGCCCGCCGGCTGCGAACGCTGCTGGAGCGGCTGGAGACCCTGCCCGAGATCACCCCCGATGCTGCCGAATGGCTGATACCAGTCTGCTATGAGGCCGAGTTCGCCATCGACCTGGCTGAGATCGCCGCCCGGACCGGCTTTACCACGGCGCAGGTCGTGGCCCGCCATGTCGCCGCTGCCTACACCGCCTTCGCGGTCGGCAGCTTTCCCGGGCTGCCCTATCTGGGCGGGCTCGACCCCGCGCTGGAGATGCCGCGCCGGGTGCCGCCGCGGGTTGTGGTTCCCGCAGGTTCGGTCGCCATCGCGCTCACGATGTCGAACATCTATCCGCAGGCCACGCCGGGCGGCTGGAACATTTTGGGTCGCACGCCTGTGCCGATCTTCGACGCCGCGTGGGACCGGCCATCGCTGCTGTCACCAGGTGATGTGGTGCGCCACCGCGCCGTGTCCGGGGCTGAATATGATGCACTGGCCGCGGGCTTCGCAGATGGCAGCCGCGACCCCCGCCAGGAATGCCGGGCATGAGCTTGCTGGTCGAGGACCCCGGCCTGTTCACCACGGTGCAGGATCTGGGCCGCACCGGCCATCAGCGGATCGGCGTGCCGCCGTCGGGTGCCCTGGATAGCCTGGCGCTGCGCATGGGCAATGCGGTCCTTGGCCAGCCGCCCGGTATTGCCGCGTTGGAGATGTGCCGCGCCGGCGGCCAGTTCACCGTGGCGACCGAAACCATGCGCTTCTGCATTGCCGGCGCCGATGTGCCGGTCACGTTGGATGGCGCAGCTATCGCCCCTTGGCGCAGCGCCACGGCGCGCCGGGGGCAGAGCGTGAAGATCGGCCGCATCCGTGGCGGCGTCGCCTACCTCTGCGTGCTCGGCGGCTTCGCCCTTCCGGCCGTGATGGGCAGCCTGTCCACCTACACCCGCGCGGGCTTCGGCGGCTTTCAGGGACGGCGGCTGGCCGCGGGCGATGCGCTGCCGCTGGTGCTGGAGGCCGCCCCCGAGGCGCGAGAACGCCTGTTGCCCCACCCCGTCCCGGCCGAGCGCGCCCGGCCGCTGCGCATCCTGCTCGGCCCCCATGCGGAGATGTTCACCGATGCCGCCATCCGCACCCTGCTGACCGAGAGCTACAGCGTCACCAACAACGCCGATCGCCTGGGCATGCGCCTTGCCGGCCCGCCGCTCGCCCATGTCGGCGCCAACGAGATCGTCTCCGACGGCAATGCCACCGGCTGCCTGCAGGTGCCCGGTGACGGCCAGCCCATGGTGCTGATGCCCGACCGGCACACCATGGGCGGCTACCCCAAGATCGCGACGATCATTACGGCCGACCTGCACCGCCTGGGTCAGGCGCTGCCCGGCAGCGTGCTGCGGTTCGAGGCCGTGGCGCCCGAGCAGGCGGAGGTCGCCGCCTGGCTACTCGAACGCGCCATTCAAACCGCCATCGCATCCATCCGGGAGTTCCCATGAGACGTCGAATGCTACCCCTGTTGACGCTGCCCGCCTTCGCGCAAGGCTTTCCCGAACGCACGGTGACGCTGATGAACGGCTTCTCGCCGGGCGGCAGTTCGGACATCGTGGCCCGCATCGCGGCACCGGCGCTGGGCACCTCGCTCGGGCAGAGCGTGGTGGTCGAGAACCGCCCGGGCGCCGGTGGCGCCGTGGCGCTGGAGCACATCCGCCACCAGCGGCCGGACGGGTATCTGGTGATCATATCCGACCCTTCGGCGCTGGTGGTGGCGCCCGCCATTTCGGCGGCCACAGTGCGCTACGACGCCAGCCGCGACTTCACCCCGCTCGGCATGTTCGGCTCCACGCCCATGGTGCTGATCGTCGCACCCGGCCATCCCGCGCGGGACGTGGCCGGGCTGGCGGCCTGGCTGCGGCAGCAGCGCGGTGCCGCCAACTTCGCCAGCAGCGGCATCGGTGCCACCCCGCACCTTGCGGCCGAACTGTTCCTGCAGCAGGTCGCCCAGGGGGGCGGATTGCTTGAAGCCACCCACGTGCCCTATCGCGGCGGTGGCCAGATGGTCGAGGCGGTGATGAAGGGCGAGGTCGGCTTTGGCTTCGCGGTGTTGAATTCGGCGGCGGGCCAGATTCGCGGCGGGTTGGTTCGGGCGCTGGCGGTGAGCTCGCCGCAACGCCATCCCGGCTTCCCCGACGTGCCGACGACGGCGCAGGCGGGGCTACCGGGGCTTGACCTCATCACCTGGCTGATGCTGCTCGGCCCCCCGGCGATGGCGGTGCCGGTGGTCGCCCGCTGGTCTTTGGCGATGACGGCCATGCTGGGCGATGCGCCCACCCGCGCGCGGCTGGAAGAGAGCGGCGTGGATGCGGCGACACCGACCTCGCCCGAGGCGACCGCAGTCTTTTTGGCCGAACAGCAGGCGCGCTACCGGGCAATCGTGGCGGCAGCCGGCAGCCGGCTGTCCGGCGGCTAGGCGTAGCGGGCGGCCGGGGGCCGCAGCAGGCCGCGCGGGCTTAGGC
>JACMRO010000009.1 GCA_014376425.1 Rubritepida sp. | reverse complement strand
CACCGGTGCTGCCGCCTACCCCGCTGGCATTGCCCGGCACCCGCAGCAGGCCGATCAGCGTGGGGTCCTCGCGCAGCTCAGGCGTCGCTTCAAGCACCACGCGGTACTGGTTGGTCTGGGCGTAAATCGTGCTGATCTGGCGCTGGCCGAAGGCGCTGTACAGCACGTCGTTCACCGCCTGCATGGTGACGCCCAGGCGCGCGGCGGCGTCACGGTCCACATCCACCGTCACCCGCAGCCCGCCATCGCGCTGGTCGCTGTTGACCTGGCGCAACTGCGGCATCTCGCGCAGCCGTTCGACCAGGCGCGGCGCCCAGCCACGCAGCCGCGCATCGTCCGAATCGGTCAGCGTGTACTGGAACTGCGTGGCGCTGACCCGGGCGCCGATCTGGATGTCCTGCACCGCGGTGATCTGGGTCTCGACACCGGTGATCGCCGCGAGGCGCGGCGCCAGCCGGGCGGCGATCTGCTGCGCACTGGCGGCGCGGTCGGCCCGCGGCTTGAGGACCGCGGTGACGCGGCCGGTGTTGGCGGCGACGTTGAGCGTGCCGGCGCCGGCCACCGCGGTCACCCCCACCACATCGGGATCGGCACGCACCGCCTCGGCCACCTCACGGTGCAATTCGCTCAACCGGGCAAAGGAGGCGTCCTCTGGCCCCTCGCTGGTGATCACCAGCAGCCCGGTATCCTGCGCCGGCAGGAAGCCCTTGGGCACGGCGATGTAGAGCGCGACGGTGCCGACCAGGGTCGCGGCCATAAGCAGCAGCATCAACGGCTGGTGCAGCAGCACCCAACGCAGGCTGGTGGCGTAGTGGTCGCGCATCCAGTCGAAGCCGCGCTCGGCGGTGCGCGCCACCCAGCCCGGCCGGTCGACGCCATGGGCGCGCATCAGCCGGCCGGTCATCATCGGCGTCAGCGTCAGCGACACCACCATCGAGACCAATACCGCGATGGTCAGCGTCAGCGCGAACTCCTGAAAAAGCCGGCCAACCACGCCCTCCATGAAGAGAAGGGGTATGAACACGGCGATGAGCGACACGGTCAGCGACACGACGGTGAAGCCGATCTGCGCCGCACCCTTGTAGGCGGCGACGATGGGCCGCTCGCCCTCCTCGATCAGCCGGACGATGTTCTCGATCATCACGATGGCGTCGTCCACGACGAAGCCGGTGGCAATGACGAGCGCCATCAGCGACAGGTTATCCAGCGAGAAGCCCGCCAGCGACATGATGCCGAAGGTGCCGACGATCGACAGCGGCAATGCCACTGCCGGCACCAGCGTGGCGCGGCCGGTGCGCAGGAACAGGAAGATCACGGCCACCACCAGTGCCACCGACAGCACCAGGGTGAACTGCACCTCGGCCACCGAGGCGCGGATCGTCTCCGTCCGGTCCGCCACCACATGCAGGGTGATGGCGGCGGGGAGCGCGCCTTGCAGCATCTCCAGCTGCTGCCGCACCCGGTTGACCGTCTGCACGATGTTGGCGCCGGGCTGGCGCTGCACGTCCAGCAGCACCGCGCGCTCGCCATTATACCAGGCGGCGTTGAGGGTGTTTTCCAGCCCTTCGACCACGGCGCCGACATCGGCAAGCCGCACCGGCGCGTTGGCACGCCAGGCGACGACCAGGTTGGCGAAGCCCTCGGGGGTGGAAATCTGGTCGTTCGCCATCACCGACGACGCCTGGCGCGGCCCGTCCAGCGCGCCTTTGGGGCCAGCTTGGTTGGCGCCGACGACGGTGGCGCGAATATCCTCTAGCGACAGGCCATAGGCGGCCAGGCGGCGCGGGTCGGCCTGGATGCGGATTGCGGGCCGCATGTTGCCCTGCACGGCCACGCGGCCCACCCCGGTCACCTGGCTCAGACGTTGCGCCAGCAGCGTGTCGGCCGCGTCGGACAGGCGGTGGATGGGCAGGGTGGCGGAGGTCAGCGCCAGCGTCATGATCGGCGGGTCGGCCGGGTTCACCTTCGCATAGACCGGCGGGTAGGGCAGGTTTTGCGGCAGCGTGCCGCGCGACGCATTGATCGCCGCCTGCACGTCCTGCGCCGCATCGTCGATGTTTCGGCCAAGGTTGAACTGCAGAGTGATCCGTGAAATCCCCGGCCCACTGACCGAGAGGACCGAGGTGAGGCCGGAAATCTGCGCCAGCTGGCGTTCGAGCGAGGCGGTGATCTGCACCGCCACCGTCTCGGGCGAGGCGCCGGGCAGCTGGGTGATGACCTCGATGGTCGGGAAATCAACCTCCGGCAGGGCGGAGACCGGCAGCTTGAAGTAGCCGAAGATGCCGGCCAGCAGCACAGCCACGGCAAGCAGCGTGGTGGCGACGGGCCGGGCGATGAAAGGCGCGGAGACGTTCACCTCTCACGCGCCGCCGGGGCGGTTGCGGGTGAGGCGACGGCGGGCGCGGCCGGCTGGACCGGTAGGGCACCGGTGGATTCACTGCCGGGGCGACGGCCCGGCGGCGGCACGACCGGCGCCGCCGTGGGCGGGGTGGCTGCGCCCGGTTCGGCTGCCGGCCTGGCCGGCGTTGCCGGAGTTTCCGATGCCGCCGCAGGACCACCGGGCTGGCCGCCACGTGCCCCGCGCGGCCGCGCCGGCGGCTCGGCGCTGCCCCGCACCGGGTCCGACACCACGACCGAAGCGCCGGCATTCAGCCGCAACCCGCCCGATGTCACTACCCTTTCGCCATCGCGCAGGCCGCGCGTCACCACCGCATCGGTCACCGTCAGCAGCCCTAGAGTCAGCGGCCGCTGCTCCACGGTGTTATCGTCACGCACGACGAAGGCGAAGGCGCCGTCCGGGCCGCGCTGGATTGCCACCACCGGCACGGTCAGCGCGTTCTGCTCAGTGCCCAGCTGCATCCGTACATTGACGAAACTGCCCGGCCACAACATGCGGTCGGCATTGCCGAAGGTGGCCTTCAGGCGAATGGTGCCTGTGGTCTGATCCACCTGGTTGTCGGGCGTCAGCAGCGTGCCGGCGGCGCGCACCGTGCCATCCGGCGCCATCACCCGCACGGGCAGCGGGCCCTCGCGCATCGCCGCCAGCACGCGCTGCAGTTCCTGCTGCGGCAGTGTGTAGTTCACCGAGATCGGCGTTACCTGGTTGACCACCACGATGCCCGCGCTGTCGCCGCCGCGCACCAGGTTGCCCTGGTCCACCAGGCGGATGCCGACGCGGCCGTTCACGGGCGAGCGGATGGTGGTGAAGTCCACCTGCGTCCGCGCCTGCGCGATGGCGGCGTCATCCACCGCCAGCTGTGCCTCGTTCTGCGCCACCTGGGCGCGCTGGGTGTCGAGCTGCTGGCGCGAGGCGCCGTTGCTGCGCGCCAGGTCGACATAGCGCTGCAGGTCGAGCCGCGCATTGGCCAGCACCGCCTCGCTCTGCGCGCGCTTCGCCACGGCCTGGGCCAGGGCGGCGTTGTAGGTGCGTGGGTCGATGCGGGCGAGGATGTCGCCGGCGCGGACTTCCTGGCCCTCGGTGAAGGCGATCTCGGTCAGGATGCCGTCGACCTGGCTGCGGATGGTGATGGAGTTGAAGGCCTGCACCGTGCCCAGCGCGTCGAGGTTGAGCGGTATGTCGCGCCGGCCGGCCACGGCCACCGTCACCGGCACCGGGCCGCCGAAGCGGGCGCCGCGGCCGGCTGGGGCGGTGGCTGCCGGCGTTCCGGACAAGCGCGCCTGGACCTGCGGCCAGTACCACCACGTGGCACCACCCAGGGCGGCGACCACCAGCAGCGACCACAACCAGGCGCGGCGCCGCCGCGGCCGTGTCTGCGTGCGCGTCTCCAGTGGGAATGACGTGTCTGGCATATGTTCCCTCTAGCCCCAGCCGCCACCCAGCGCACGAAACAGGCCGACCGCGGCCTGGTATTTCGCGAGCCGGACCTGGATCAGGAAGTTGCGGGTGTTGAACAGGGTCTGCTGCGTGTTCAGCAGCGTGAT
>JACMRO010000114.1 GCA_014376425.1 Rubritepida sp. | reverse complement strand
GAGCTGCTGGGCGACTTCCAGCTAACGATCCCGGAGCTGGGAACGATCAAGGCGGCGACACCCCCGGTCGTCATCATCACGTCGAACCGCACGCGTGAAGTGCATGACGCGATCCGCCGGCGGTGCCTGTATCAGTGGCTCGATTACCCCGATGCGGCACGGGAGCGGGCGATCCTGGCCCTGCGCGCGCCGGGGGTGGCGGCCGGGCTGTCGGCCCAGGTCGTGGCCTTTGTGCAAAAAGTGCGCGGCGGCGACTACTTCAAGTTGCCCGGCGTGGCGGAGACCATCGACTGGGCGAACGCGCTGACCGCGCTGAATGCGACCGAGCTGGAGCCGGCGGTGGTGGACGAGACGCTGGGCGTGCTGCTGAAATACCAGGACGACATCGCCAAGCTGCGGGGCGCGGAGGCGGCGCGGCTGGTGGATGAGGCGCGTTCGGCGGCGTGATCCCGCCGGCCGGGGTGCTGCGGGAAGCGTTGTCGACGCCGCGAGGCGGTACCGGTTGGCCGGTGCCGCAGCCAGGCGCCATCGCCGCCAATCTCCTGGCCTTCGCCCGGCTGCTTCGACGCGCGGGCCTGCCGATCGGCGCGGCCGAGGTGATGGCGGCAGCCCAGGCGGTGTCCTGCATCGACATCGGCGACAAGCGCCAAGTGCAGGCGGCGTTGCGCGCCGTGCTGGTCAACCGGCACGAGCACGCGGCACTGTTCGACAGCGCCTTCGCCATTTTCTGGCGCGACCCTGAGGCGAGCCGCCACGCCGCCGCCATGGCGTTGCTGGACGGGCTGAAGCCTGAGGAGAAACAGCGCCCAGGCGGCCGCCGCCTGGCTGAGGCCATGGCGGGCGACCGGCCGCCGCCGCCTTCGCCGCCCGAGGCACCGCCGCCGCTGATCGACGCCGCGATGTCGGTCAGCGAGCGCGAACGCCTCCAGGCGATGGATTTCGAGGCGATGAGCGCCGCCGAGATCGCCCTGGCGCGGGTCGAGATCCGCAAGCTGCACCTTCCGCTGGACGAACGCCGCACACGCCGCAGCCGGCCCTCCGCCACCGGCCCGATCGATCTGCGTGCCACCCTGCGGCGCTCGCTCCGCACCGGTGGTGAGATCGTGTCGCTGGCCCGGCGCCGGCGTGTGATGCGGCCACCACCGCTGGTTGCGATCTGCGACATTTCCGGCTCGATGGCGCGTTATGCCCAGGTGCTGCTGCATTTTCTGCACGCCGACACCAATGATCGCGATCGGGTCGCGACCTTCCTGTTCGGCACCCGGCTGACCAACATCACCCGTCAGCTCAAGCACCGCGACGCCGAGGCCGCCTTCGAGATGGTGGCGCAGCTGGTGCCCGACTGGTCGGGCGGCACCCGCATCGGCGAGGCGCTGGAGCGGTTCAACCACGACTGGGCGCGGCGCGTGCTGGGCCAGGGGGCCGTCGTCCTGTTGATCACCGACGGGCTGGATCGCGACGGCGCGGCGGGGCTGGCCGAGGCCACCGCGCGGCTGCAGCGTTCCTGCCGCCGGCTGATCTGGCTCAACCCGCTCTTGCGTTTCGAAGGCTTCCAACCGAAGTCACAGGGTATCCGGGCGATGCTGCCGCATGTGCATGAGTTCCGCCCGGTGCATAACCTCAATTCGCTCAAGACGCTGGTCGAGGCGCTGAGTGGGAGAACGCAGTGAGCGATGACCTTCTGACGACCGCGGCCGCATGGCGCGCGAATGGCGAGCAGGTGGCGATCGCCACCGTGGTGGAAACCTGGGGCAGCAGCCCGCGCCCGGCCGGCAGCCGCTTCATCGTGAGCGACGCCGGGCACATGGCCGGCAGCGTCTCGGGCGGCTGCATCGAGGGCGCGGTGGCGCAGGCGGCGGCGACCACCATGGCGACCGGCGCGCCGCAGCTGCTGGATTTCGGCATCAGCGACGAGACGGCGTGGGAGGTGGGGCTGGCTTGCGGCGGCAAGCTGCAGGTCTTTCTGGAGAAGCTGGGTTGACCCCCGAGCTGCTGGCCCGCCTGCAGGCGGCGCAGGGCGCGCTGCGCCCTGTGGCGCTGTGCACCCGGTTGCCCGATGGTGCGCAGGCGATCTTCCCCGACGACGCGCTGCCCGCTTCTGTGGCAAACGCGCTGCCCGCTTCTGTAGCCGACGCGGCGCGCGCGGCGGTCGACGCCGATCGCATCGCGTTGGTCGATGGCTGGTTCATCCACCCGCACAACCCGCCCCTGCGGCTGCTGATCGTGGGTGCCGTGCATGCGGCTCAGGCCATGCTGCCGATGGCCCAGGGGCTGGGCTTCGCCATCACCGTGATCGACCCGCGCCGCGCCTTCGCCACGCAGGAGCGGCTGCCGGGCGTCGCCATCAACCATGAATGGCCCGATGACGCGATGGCGGCGCTGCGCCCCGACAGCCGCACCGCCATCGTCACCCTGACGCACGACCCGAAGATCGACGATCCGGCGCTGGATGCGGCGCTGCGCAGCCCGGCCTTCTACATCGGCGCGCTGGGCAGCCGGCGGACCCATGCGAAGCGGCTGGAGCGGCTGGGCGAACTGGGCCATGCGGCCGAGGCGATGGCCCGCATCCGTGCCCCCGTCGGGCTGGACATCAAGGCGGTGACGGCGGCGGAGATCGGCTTGTCGATCATGGCGGAGATCGTGGCCGTGCGCCGCGGCGCCAGCACCGGCCGGTGAAATTCGGCCCGACACCGCTGGACGAGGCGCGCGGCGCCATCCTGGCACACACGCTGCGCCTACCCGGCCGCGTCATCAAGAAGGGCACGGCGCTGAGCGAGGCCGACCTGGACGCGATGCGCACGGCCCATCTGCGCGAGGTCATCGCCGCCACGCTGCAAGCCGGCGACGTGCCCGAGGATGAGGCGGCCGAGCGACTGGCGCAGGCCATGATGGCGCCCCTGCTGGCGAAGAGCCGCGCCGCCACCGGCCGGGTGAACCTGCTGGCCGACGCGCCGGGCCTCCTCGTGCTGGATGTCGCTGCCATCGGTCGCCTGAATGCGTTGGATGAGAGCATCACCATCGCGACCCTGCCCAATCACACGCTGGTGTCGGCGCGTGAGATGCTGGCGACGATCAAGATCATCCCCTTTGCCGTCCCCGGGCCGGTGCTGGCAGTGGCGGAGGCGATGCTGCGCTCCGGCGGCCCCAGCCTGCGCATCATGCCGCTGAAGCCGCTGAAGGTGGGGCTGGTGGTAAGCGAGCTGCCCGGCGTGAAGGAGAGCGCGATGGAGGGCGCGGCGGAAGTGACCGGCGCGCGGGTGGAAGCCTTGCAGGGCTCGATGCTGCCGGTGGAGCGGGTGCGGCACGATACGCCGGCCATAGCCGACGCGCTGGCGCGGTTGCGCCGCGCGGGCGCTGAGCTGCTGCTGATCGCCGGCGCCTCGGCCACGGTGGACCGGCGGGATGTCGGGCCGGCCGCCATCATCCGGGCCGGCGGCGCGATCACCCATTTCGGCATGCCGGTCGACCCGGGCAATCTGATCTGCCTGGGTCGCGTCGGCGATGTGCCCGCGATGGTGCTGCCGGGCTGCGCCCGCAGCCCCAAGCTGAACGGGTTCGACTGGGTGCTCGCGCGCGTCTTCGCCGGGTTGGAGGTCCGCCCGCGCGACGTGATGGGCATGGGCGTGGGCGGATTGCTGAAGGAGATCGACACGCGCCCGCTGCCGCGCGACCGCGCGCCGCAATCGCCCCCCCCGGCGCAGGCGCCACGCCGTGCCCGCCAGGTGGCGGCGGTGGTGATGGCGGCAGGGCGGTCGCGCCGCATGGCGCCGCTCAACAAGCTGCTGGTGACCGACGATCAGGGCCGCAGCATGGTCGCCCGTGTGGTGGACCAGGCGCTGGCCAGCCAGGCACGCCCGGTCATCGTCGTCACCGGCCATGAGCGTGACCGGGTGATGGAGGCCCTGGCCGGCCGCCCCGTGCTGTTCGCCCACGCCGAGGATTACGCGCAGGGCCTTTCGGCCAGCCTGAAATCGGGCCTGGCCGCGCTGCCGCCTGATGTCGATGGGGTGATGGTGTGCCTGGGCGACATGCCGCTGGTGGCCGCGGCGATGATGGACCGCATCATCGCCGCCTTCGACCCTGATGCGGGGCGCGCCATCGTGCAGCCCACCTTCCGCGGCAAGCAGGGCAACCCGATGCTGTGGGCCCGCGCCCTGGTGCCGGCGATGATGGCGGTGACCGGCGATGTGGGCGCCCGCCACCTGGCGGCCCAGCATGCCTCCCTGGTATTTGACGTAGAGATGCCCGATGACGCCGTGCTGCGCGATTTCGATACGACCGAGGCGCTGAAGGCCGCGCCGGGCTTCGGCCGCTGACGGGTGGCTTGCGGCACCGCGCCGGGCCCGGCAGGTTCGCGGCGTTGCCTGGATGGTGGAATGGTAGACACACGAGACTTAAAATCTCGAGCCTTTCGGGGCGTGCGGGTTCGAGTCCCGCTCCGGGCACCAGCTGACAGCTGGGGCAAGCCCTGGCCGCGAAAGATGTGAAAACTCACGGTTTTGTTGCTTTTGCCCTTGCCAGAAGGGGCCTGTGCTGATTCTCTCCCCTGGGGCGGCTCTGAGTGGCCGAGGCAGGGGTTCTGGACAGCCATGGCGTTCTGGCGCGGGGTCAAGCGACGGCTAAAAGCTCTGCTGTTCCCGGCCCTGTTCGTGGCCGGCAGCGGCTTTTTCCTGTGGCATACGGTGCATGGCGAGCGTGGCACGCTGGCGCGTGAGCGCCGGGTGGGCGAGATCGCGCAGGCGCAGGCGCAACTGCGTGCGGCCCAGGCCGAGCATGCGGCGCTGGGCCGGCGGGTCGGTGGGTTGCGGGCGGACGCGCTGGATCGGGACCAGCTGGAGGAGCGGGCGCGCGCCCTGCTCAACCTCACGCAGCCAGGTGAGGTCGTCATCCCCTACGGACCGCAGAACCGCCTCTACTGACCTTAACCCGAACTGGGTTAATTCGCTTTTCGCGTTGCAGCATAAGGCTTTGCGGCCTTGCAGACCCCCTATGGGGCGCGTAAATGTGCGTCAGTGAGGGAGACGCCGCATGGTCCAGGACACCAAAGCCGCAGCCAGGATCGTGGGGCGCAACAAACCCCCGGTGGCCGCCGCGCTCGACCAACAGCAACTGGTCGGCGCCTATCGCACCATGCTGCTGATCCGCCGGTTTGAGGAGAAGGCGGGACAGCTTTACGGCATGGGGCTGATCGGCGGGTTCTGCCACCTCTATATCGGCCAGGAGGCAGTGGTGGTGGGCATCCAGTCGCAGCTCGTCCCTGGCGACCAAGTCATCACCAGCTATCGCGACCACGGTCACATGCTGGCCTGCGGCATGGAAGCGCGCGGCGTGATGGCGGAACTGACCGGCCGCGCCGGCGGCTATTCGCGCGGCAAGGGCGGGTCGATGCACATGTTCAGCCGCGAAAAGGCGTTTTACGGCGGGCACGGCATCGTGGGCGCGCAGGTCTCCCTCGGCGCCGGGCTGGCCTTCGCCAACTGGTATCGCGGTGATGGCCATATCGCGGCGACCTATTTCGGCGAGGGCGCAGCCAACCAAGGCCAGGTCTATGAGAGCCTGAACCTGGCGGCGCTGTTCAAGCTGCCCTGCATCTTCGTCATCGAGAACAACAAGTATTCCATGGGCACCAGCCAGGAGCGGGCCAGCGCCGCGCGCGATTTCAGCCAGAACGGCGCCGCGTGGGGCATCCCCGGCGAACAGGTGGATGGCATGGACGTACGCACGGTGGCCGCCGCAGCCGCCCGCGCCGCAGCGCATTGCCGGGCAGGCCGCGGCCCGTACCTGCTGGAAGTGCAGACCTATCGCTATCGGGGCCACTCGATGTCCGACCCGGCGAAGTACCGCACGCGTGAGGAAGTGCAGAAAATGCGCGAGCAGCGGGATTGCATCGATACGCTCCGGAAAATCCTGTTGGAGGGGGGTGTCGAGGAGGCCGCGCTGAAGAAGATCGATGACGAGGTGAAAGCCATCGTGCAGGATTCCGCTGATTTCGCGCAGGCCTCGCCCGAGCCCGACCCGTCCGAGCTATGGACCGATATTCTGCTGGACAGCCCCCGCGCGTCCGTGGAGGCGAAGTGATGGGTGCCGCGATCCTGATGCCGGCACTGTCGCCGACGATGACCGAGGGTAAGCTGGCGCGCTGGTTGAAGAAGGAGGGCGACGCCGTGCGCTCGGGCGACGTGATCGCCGAGATCGAGACCGACAAGGCGACGATGGAGGTCGAGGCGGTGGATGAGGGCAAAATCACCCGCATCCTGGTCGCCGAGGGGACGGAGAACGTCGCCGTCAATTCGGTGATCGCCGAGCTCGATGGCGGCACGGATGGCAACGCCGTGAGGCCCGTGCCAGGTGGCGTCAGCGCCACCGTGACCCCTCAGGCCGGCGTCGGAGCCGCGCCGGCGACCCCGGTGGCGGCCAACAAGGCCGAGGACCCGGGCGCGGTGACCACGAAGGGCGAGCCCGCGCGCCTGCCCGCCACACCCGCCACGCCTGCCACGACGGGCGAGAAGGACTGGGGGCCAACGAAGGCCATGACCGTGCGCGAGGCGTTGCGCGACGCGATGGCGGTGGAAATGCGCGCCGACCAAGACGTCTTTCTGATGGGCGAGGAGGTCGGGCAGTACCAGGGCGCCTATAAGATCAGCCAGGGGCTGCTGGATGAGTTCGGCCCTAAGCGCGTGATGGACATGCCGATCACCGAGCACGGCTTCACCGGTATGGCGGTGGGCGCGGCCTTCACCGGGCTGCGGCCCATCGTCGAGTTCATGACCTTCAACTTCTCGATGCAGGCGATCGACCAGATCATCAATTCCGCGGCCAAGACACTGTACATGTCGGGCGGCCAGATGGGCTGTCCGATCGTGTTCCGTGGCCCGAATGGCGCCGCCAGCCGTGTCGCGGCGCAGCATAGCCAGTGCTTCGCCAGCTGGTACGCCCACATCCCGGGGCTGAAGGTGGTCGCACCCTGGTCGGCCGCCGATGCCAAGGGGCTGCTCCGGGCCGCGATCCGCGATCCCAACCCGGTCATCTTCCTGGAAAATGAAATTCTCTATGGCCAGAGCTTCGAGGTGCCGGTGGCGGATGACTTCATCCTGCCGATCGGCCAGGCGAAGGTCGAGCGCGAGGGCACCGACGTGACCATCGTGGCCTTCTCGATCAGTGTCAGCACCGCCATGGCGGCGGCCGAGAAGCTCGCGGCGGGGGGGATTTCGGCCGAGGTGATAAACCTGCGGACCATCCGCCCGCTCGATGCGGCGACCATCGTGCAGAGCGTGAAGAAGACCAACCGCCTGGTGACGGTGGAGGAGGGCTGGCCCTTCTGTGGCATCGGCGCCGAGGTGGCGATGCAGATCATCGAGCACGCCTTCGACCACCTCGACGCGCCGCCGGTGCGGGTGCATGGCGAGGATGTGCCGATGCCCTACGCCGCCAACCTCGAGAAAATGGCGCTGCCGCAGCCCGACCACGTGGTCGCCGCCGCGCGCCGCGTGACGTACCGGTAAGGGGCGCCCGACATGGCCACGAACATCCTGATGCCGGCGCTGAGCCCGACGATGACGGAGGGCACGCTGGCCCGCTGGCTCAAGAATGAGGGCGACACGGTCCGCGCCGGCGACGTGATCGCCGAAATCGAGACCGACAAGGCGACCATGGAAGTGGAAGCGGTCGATGAGGGCGTGCTGGGCAAGATCCTGGTGCCGGGCGGGACCGCAGGGGTGGCGGTGAACGCCGTGATCGCGGTGCTGGTGGAAGCGGGCGAGGCGGTACCGGAGGGTGCGGCCGCAGCCAGCGCGCTTCCGGCGGCCGCGATCACCACGCCGCCGGCGGGTGCGATCACCACGCCGCCGGCGGGGGGATCGGGGGGGGAGGCGCCGCCCCCTCCGGTCCCGCTTCCCCCCCGCCGCCCCCCCCCGCCCCGCCCTTCTGCGGGGGGGGCCCCCCACCCGATCCCCCCCCCGGCGGCGTGGTGATCGCAACCGCCGGCGGCGTGGTGATCGCGGCCGCCGGAAGCGCGCTGGCTGCGGCCGCACCCTCCG
>JACMRO010000113.1 GCA_014376425.1 Rubritepida sp. | reverse complement strand
TAACGCCCGCACCCACGGGTAAGCCCGCCGGCCGGGTGCGCGACGTCCGGCCGCCATCGCGTATCCCGCAGACCGGCGGCTCGCCATGGACCCCGCGCCCCGGCAGCCCCGGACCGCCCGCCCCGCTCGACGAACCCGATGGCCGCCGCGCCGCGCCAGAAGGAGGGCCAGGGGCCGGGCCAGAAGCCGTGCCAGCGGCCGAGCATGCGGAGGCGCTGTTGCTGACGCAGGCGATGATCGCCGCCGCCCGCGCGGATGGTGTGACCGATGCCGCCGAACGCACCGCCATCGCCCGTCAGCTCGACGCCGCCGGCCTGACCGCGGCCGAACGTGACCACGTCTTGGCCAGCTTCGATCGGCCGATGACGCCGCAGGCCCTGGCGCAGGCAGCGCGCGACCCGATGCTGCGCGCCCAGCTCTACGCCGCTGCGGCCGCCGCGATGGGCGAGATCACCCCGCCCGAGCGCGCCTGGCTGGACCAATTCGGCATTGCTTTGAAGCTGGACACGGCGGCGCGCGCGAGCATCGAGGGTCGGCTGGCGGGCTGAGCCTCAGCGCGCCATATTACGGGCATGCCGATCAACGAAAGCCTGCCCTTCGTCGCGATTCAGATCGCCGTGCTGACGGTGAGCGACACGCGCACGCTGGAGAATGACACCTCCGGCGCCACGCTGGTCGCGCGGATCGAGGCGTCGGGCCACCGCTGCATAGAGCGCTCGATCATTCGCGATGATGCCAGCGCGATCGAGGCTGTGCTGCGCGGCTGGATCGCCCGGCCTGAGATCGACTGCGTCATCACCACCGGCGGCACCGGCATCACCGGTCGCGATGTGACGCCAGAGGCATTCGCCCGCGTGCTGGAGAAGGAAATCCAGGGTTTTGGTGAATTGTTCCGGATGCTGAGTTTCCAGAAGATCGGCACGTCGACGATGCAGTCGCGCGCGCTGGGCGGCGTGGCCGGCGGTACCTACCTCTTTGCGCTGCCCGGCAGCACCGGCGCCTGCCGCGATGCGTGGGACGATATTCTGCAATACCAGCTCGATGCCCGCCACAAGCCCTGTAACCTGGTTGAGCTGATGCCCCGGCTGCAGGAACATCTGAAGGGAGCGGCGTGATGGACACAAATATGCGCGAGAACCACCGCGAGGACACTCCCGGCCGCGCCAACGTGGCCGACACGCCCGAGCTCATCGCCTATTACGAGGCGTTGGAGCGGGCCGAGATGGGCGCGCTCTGGACCGTCGCCAACAAGATCGAGCCCTGGTTCCCGCAGCCGAAATCGGTACCGCTGATCTGGCGCTGGAAGGATGTGCGCCCGGCCATCCTGCGCGCGCCCGACCTGGTGACGCCCGAGCAGGCGGGGCGGCGCGTCATCATGCTGGTCAACCCCGGCCGGCGTGACGTGTCCGCCGCGGTGGGCCTGCTCTATTCCGGCGTGCAGATCATGCGCGCGGGCGAGGTCGCGGGCACGCACCGGCACATGGCCAGCGCCCTGCGCTTCATCATGGAGGGCGAGGGCGCCTACACCATCGTCGATGGCGAGCGGATGGCGCTGGGCGCGGCGGACTTCGTGCTCACCCCCAACGGCACCTGGCACGAGCATGGCGTGGACGCGTCCGGCACCACCTGCATCTGGCAGGATGGGCTGGACATCCCGTTGATGAACGCGCTGGACGCCAATTTCTTCGCCGTCCACCCCGATGGGTCGCAGAAGGTGACGGCACCGGCCGATGCCTCCACCCGGCTCTACGGCGCCGGCTTCGTGCAGCCGCAGGGCATGCGCCGCGCATGGAGCCAGCGCTACTCGCCGATGATGAAGTTCCCCTGGGCGCCGACCTATGAGGCGCTGGTGACGGCAGCCGGCGCGCATGACGGCTCGCCCTTCGACGGGATCATCATGGACTACGTCAACCCCGTAAGCGGCGGGCCGGTGATGCCCACCATCGGCGCCGCGGTGCAAATGCTGCGCGGCGGCGAGCAAACGCTGGCGCACCGCCACACCGGCTCCTTCGTCTATCAGGTGGTCCGCGGTGAGGGATATTCGGTGATCGACGGCGTGCGCTACGACTGGGCGCCGCGCGACATCTTCGTCGTCCCCTCCTGGTCGGTGCATGAGCATGCCAATCTCTCGGCCAGCGAGGATGCTTGCCTGTTCTCCTTCCATGACCTGCCGGTGATGAACGCTCTGGGCCTGTACCGCGAGGAAGCCCATCCGGACGGCCAACAACCCGTACTGCGGAGCGCCTGAGATGCAATTCGTCACCTTCACCAGCAGCATGGCCCCGCCCTCGGGCGGCGAAGCGCCGCGCCTGGGCGTCATCACCGGCGAGACGGTGCGCGACCTGGCCGCGATCGATCCTACCCTGCCGCGCGACATGCTGGGGTTGATAGAGGCCGGGCCGGAGGTGCTCGACGTTGTGCGCTCGATGGTCGCGGCGGCCGATACGGCCGGCATACCGCTGTCCGAGGTCCAACTGCTGGCGCCGATGCTGCGCACGCCCAAGGGCATCATCGGCATCGGGCTGAACTACCGCGCGCATGTCGATGAAAGCGCGCGCACCATGCAGACGCCGCAGGAGATGCCGACGCACCCCGTCATCTTCATCAAGCCCGACACGGCGATCATCGGCCCCGACGCCGCGATCGTGAAGCCGGCGGCGACGCAGATGCTGGATTACGAAGCAGAGCTGGGCGTGATCATCGGCCGCGGTGGGCGCAACATTGCGCAGGCCGACGCGCTGGGCCACGTCTTCGGCTACACCATCATCAACGATGTCTCCGCCCGCGATATGCGGCATGGCGGGCAGTGGTGCTTCTCCAAAGGGCAGGACAGCTTCTGCCCGATGGGGCCGTGCATCGTGACCGCCGACGAAATCGCGGACCCGCATGACCTGGATGTGTGGTGCGCGGTAAGCGGCGAGATTCGGCAAAACTCCAACACCCGGCATATGATCTTCAACATTCCGCAGCTGATCGCGCATATCAGCTCGGGCATGACCTTGCAGGCGGGCGACGTGATCGCGACCGGGACGCCGGAGGGGGTGGGTATCAGCTACACGCCGCCGCGCTTCATGCAGCCGGGCGATTGGGTGGAGATGCGGGTGCAGGGCATCGGCACGCTGCGCAACCCGGTGGTGGCCTAGAAAGAGCGGATCCCGGCCGCGGAGGCGGGACGGGACCGTTCCGCGCCTGGCCGGTCGATAGGTTGACGCCCGCACCCCCGCTTCCCTATACACCCGCTCCCATTCGCCTTGCCTGCCCAGGAGTAGTCGCCGTGAAGCGTACCTATCAGCCCTCGAAGCTCGTCCGGAAGCGCCGGCACGGCTACCGCGCCCGGATGGCGACCGTTGGCGGCCGTAAGGTCGTGGCCAACCGTCGCGCCAAGGGCCGCGCCAAGCTCACGGCCTGACGCGGGTGGCCGGCTTCAGCCGGCTAAAGCGGCGGGCCGAGTTTCTCGCCGTGGCCGGAAAAGGCCGCAAGCATGCGCGCGGGTCACTGCTCGTGCAGGCGCTGCCGCAGGGAAACGGTATGCGGGTCGGCTTCACCGCAACCAAAAAGCTGGGCAACGCCGTCATCCGTAACCGCGCCAAGCGACGCATGCGGGCCGCCGCCCGTGCCGAACTGGCCGGCGTTACCGGCCACGACATCGTAATGGTGGCGCGCGAGGCGATCCGCGACAACAGCTTCGAGAGTCTCTGCGCCGACCTGCGCGCCGCACTGGATAAGCTGAGCGTGCCGCGGTGAATTTGACCCGGCTGCAGCATGGCCCGGCAGTGAGCGCGATGCGCGGTGCCGTGCGCGCCTACCAGTATACTTTGCGGCCTTTCATCGGCGCGCATTGCCGGCACTGGCCCTCCTGTTCGGAATATGCGCTCGAGGCCCTGGCCACGCATGGCGCCATCCGGGGCGCGGGGCTTGCGGCGGCGCGCATATTGCGCTGCAACCCCTGGCACAAGGGCGGTTACGATCCGGTGCCGCCCAGCGCCCCACCACGATAGTCACGGAACTCATGGACCAGAAGCGCCTGATGGCGGCCATCGCCATCTCCATCGGCATCCTGCTGGTGTTCGACGTCTACAGCCGCGCCAACAGGCCGGCGGTGCCGCCGCCGATTGCACAGGTGACCCAACCTGGCACGCCCGTGCCCTCGCCCACAGCCGTAACCGTGACACCTGGCGATGCCGCGACGGTCGACGCGCCTGCCACCCAGGCCGCGCGCGTCGCGGTCGAGAACGGGCGCGTCCAGGGCAGCGTTTCCGCCCGCGGCCTGACGCTCGATGCGCTGACGCTGCGCGACTACGCGCAGACCACGCGGCCGGCATCGGAACTTGTCCGCCTGCTCAACCCGCGCGGCCGCGATGACGGTTATTTCGCGCAGTGGGGTTGGACCGCGGCCGATAATCGTACCCGCGTGCCGGACAACAATACCGACTGGACGGTCAGCGGTGGCCCGCTCGGCCCCGACAATCCCGTGGTGTTCGAGTGGAACAACGGCCAGGGCCAGCTCTTCGAGGCCGAGATGCGGCTTGACGCCAACTACATGTTCTCGGTCGTGCAGCGCATCCGCAACACCGGCGCCGAGGCCGTGACGGTCCTGCCCTGGGCGCGTATCCGGCGCGAGCGCACGCCGCGGGTTGAGGGCTTCTTCATCCTGCATGAAGGTTATGTCGGCGTGCTCGATGGCCGGCTGACTGAATGGTCCTATGACGCCGGCAAAAAGGAGGCGACGACCCGCCGCGGGCCCGCCTTCGAGGGCGAGAGCACTGGCGGCTGGGCCGGCTTCACGGATAAATACTGGCTGACCGCGCTGATGCCGCAGGACCCCAGTAGCCGCCTGCGCCACACCTTGCGACACATCGCCGACGGGGCAGTGGATCGCTGGCAGGCGGACATCGCCCCGCCCGCGCCGCAGAGCGTGGCGCCCGGCGCCGCGGCCGAGCTGGCCACCCGCCTCTTCGCCGGCGCCAAGGAAGTGCACCTGCTGGACGATTACCGCACCCGCCTGGGCATCACCGACTTCGACAAGGCAATCGATTTCGGCTGGTTCTACTTCATCACCAAACCGTTCTTCTACGCGCTGGACTGGCTGTTCAAGTTGTTCGGCAATTTTGGCGTGGCGATCCTGGTGTTCACTTTCGCGTTGAAAGTCGCCTTCTTTCCGCTCGCCAACAAGGCCTACAAGTCAATGGCCGGTATGAAGTCGCTCGGCCCGAAGATGCAGGAGATGCGCGAGCGCCTCAAGGACGATCCGACGGCGATGCAGCGCGAGATGATGGCGCTGTACAAGGCCGAGAAGATCAACCCGGCCAGCGGCTGCCTGCCCATCCTGTTGCAGATCCCAGTATTTTTCGCGCTCTACAAGGTGTTGTTCGTCACCATCGAGATGCGGCACGCGCCGTTCTTCGGCTGGATCCACGACCTCTCAGCGCCGGACCCGACAAACGTCTTTAACCTGTTTGGGCTGATCCCCTTCGACCCGCCCAGCTTCTTTCACCTGCCGGCCTGGGCGCTGATCATGGGTGTCACCATGTTCTTCCAGCAGAAGCTTAACCCGCAGCCGCCGGACCCGATCCAGGCCAAGATCTTTCAGTGGATGCCGGTGATCTTCACCTTCATGCTGGCGAGCTTCCCGGCAGGCTTGGTGATCTACTGGTCGTGGAACAACCTGCTGAGCATGGCCCAACAATGGTGGATCATGCAGCGCCACAAAGCGGCGAAAGCTGCGTGACAGGCCTGCTGGAAGCACGCGACGAGGAGGAGCGGGCGGCGCTGATCGAGCAGGGCCGGCTGCTCTTCGCCAAACCCTGCGAGTTCTTTTTCGCGGCCCAGCGCATCGACCAGCTGCCGCCGCCAAACCTGCCTGAGATTGCCCTGTGCGGCCGCTCCAACGTGGGTAAGTCCTCGCTGATCAATGCGCTGGTCGGGCACAACGCGTTGGCCCGGGTGTCGCACACGCCCGGCCGCACCAAGCAGCTGAACTTCTTCGATCTGGGGGGCCGGCTGGGGCTGGTGGACATGCCGGGCTATGGCTACGCGCAGGCTGCCAAGGCGGTGAAGGAGGACTGGCAAGGGTTGATGTTCGACTTCCTGCGCGGCCGGCCGACGTTGCGCCGGGTGCTGCTGCTGCTGGATGCGCGGATCGAGACCAAGGCGTCCGACCTCGCCGCGATGAAACTGCTGAACGAGGCCGCGGTCGGCTTCCAGATCGTGCTGACCAAGGCCGATCACGCCAAGGTGTACTGGCTACGCGAGCGCCAGGCGCAGGCCGAGGTGCTGGTCCGCAAGCACACCGCCGCGCACCCATTGGTCATCACCACCAGCAGCGAGAAGGGAACCGGCATCCCGGACCTGCGGGCCGAGCTGGCGGGGCTGGCGGACTGAGCGGGGGGCCGACCATCCCGCCCCACGTCACGCCGCCTCGCCCGCCACCCAGCCCGACGCCCAGGCCCACTGGAAATTATAGCCACCGAGCCATCCCGTCACATCCACCGCCTCGCCCACTGCGAACAGCCCTGGCACCGTGCGGGCCTGGCAGTCGCGCGGGTCCAGCCCGGCGGTCGCGATGCCGCCCAGTGTCACCTCGGCCTTGGCATGGCCTTCATCGCCCATCGGCATGAGGCGCCAGTGCTTCAGCGTCTCCGCCAGTGCATGCAGCGCGCGGTCGGGAATCTCGGCCAGGGTGCGCGGCGGCAGATGCCGCTCGGCCAGCGCCGCCGCCAGCCGCGCCGGCAGCAGCCCGGTCAGGCCGTTATGCGCGGCCAGCCGGGGCCGCTCGCGCTTCATCGCCAGCAGGGCGGCGCCCGCATCCAGGCCCGGCAGCAGGTTGAACGCAATCGCCTCGCCCTGGCGCCAGTAAGAGCTGGCCTGCAGCACCGCGGGCCCCGACAGGCCGCGATGGGTGAACAGCAGCGCTTCCTCGAAGCGCTTGCCACCCGCGACCGCCACCACCGGCAGGGCGACGCCGGCAAGTGGCTGCATCATTTCCAGGTCGGCGCCGCCGAAGGTCAGCGGCACCAGGCCCGGGCGGGTTTCGACCAGCGCCAGGCCGAATTGCCGGGCGATGCGGTGGCTTAGCCCGGTGGCGCCCATCTTGGGGATGGCCAGCCCTCCGGTCGCCAGGATCAACGAGGAGCAACCGACGTCGCCCCGCGCGGTGCCGATGCGAAAGCCCGCCGCGACGTCGCCAATGCGATCGCCCAGGCGGATTTCCACGCCGGCCGCCTCGCACTCCGCCAGCAGCATCGCCACGATCTGCCGCGCCGAGCCGTCGCAGAAGAGCTGGCCCAGCGTCTTTTCATGAAAGGCGATGGAGTGCTTCTGCACCAGCGCCACGAAATCCGCCGGCCGGTAGCGCGCCAGGGCGGCACGGGCGAAGCGCGGGTCAGCCGAAATGAACCGGTCCGGCGCGCAGCCCAGATTGGTGAAATTGCAGCGCCCGCCACCGGAGATCAGGATTTTCTTGCCGGCTTCATCGGCGTGGTCGAGCAGCAGCACGCGGCGGCCACGCTGCCCCGCACGCATGGCGGCGAACAATCCTGCCGCCCCGGCGCCCAGCACCACTACATCGAAGCGTTCCATGCCGAGTGGTGTCGCATGGCCGCGCCGTGGCTTGAAGGGCGGCGGCTTCCCCCGCGCACCGATCCTGCTAAGCTATTGAAATAGCAGTTAAATGTAAACAGCTATACATCTGTCCACACATTGTTCCTGGAGGGTATCATGACCGACCACAACGAAACCGGCCGCCGCCTGGCGCTGCTCGCGGCAGGCGCCGCAGGTGCACTGGCGCTGGCGCCGG
>JACMRO010000112.1 GCA_014376425.1 Rubritepida sp. | reverse complement strand
CGCGGGGCGGGCGCCCGGCCTGGGGGTCACGCGGGGAGGGGGGGGGGGGGCGCCGGCCCAAGCCCCCCCCCGCCGGTGCCGTCAAACCATCGCGCGCATCCGCACCTATTCCTTAGCGCGCATCCGCACGACGCCCTGGCCGTCGATCAGCGACGCCCCCTGGCTCATCATGGAGTTGACGAAGCTGGCGGCGCGGTCGCCATGCCAGGTCACGTCGGTCACCACCTCGGACGCTGCCGCGTGGCCGATTGCGGTCTTGTGGTAGAAGTAGCAGTAGCGAAGCGCGCCCACCTTCGTCAGGCCGGAGTGCGGCATCCACATCGCGCCCAGCCACTGCTTGGCCTGGGTCGTGCCTTTCCAGGGCAGCGCGTCCGGCCCCACGTAATCCGCATTGGCGAATTCGGGGATGGCCAGCAGCTCGCTCCACTGCTTCCAGCCGACGACTGCGAAGCGGCCACCATCATCGGGCACGTCGTTCGCGCCCAGTGCCTGGAAGGCCAGCAGCACCTTGTTGCGCGTCATGCCGTCATTGTCGGTCTCGCCGGCATTGGTGCCGATGGCCTCGTTGGCGGAGGCATCCATCGCGGCGATGATCAGCTCGTCGGTCTTGCGGCCCAGCGCGAAGGCGCCGGCCTGGGCCACCACGGCACGCTCATCCACATTGGTCTTGAGCTCGTCGAACCGGTCGATCCAGTCGCCGGCGTAATGGTCCTGCAGGAAGCATTCGACGGTGGTGTGATCGAGGTTCATCACCGGCACGATGCCGTTGCGAGACTTGGACGCCGCGGTGCCGCGGCCGACCTTCTGGAACACGGTGGACGCGCCGCGAATCTCGGATTTGGTGCGCACGGTGGGGCGCAGCCGGCTGCCCTGGCGCTGATAGGCTTCGTGGACCTCCGCCTGGAATTGCTTGACGAAGGCCTGGTCGATCGAAGTGGACACTGGCGTCTCCTGGATTTTGGGGGGGGTGGAAGGCGTGCGGTGCGGTTGGCCTTGCGGGCCGCGCGGCACGCCGGCTCGCAGCGCCCGACCCCGGGGAGGGGTGCGGGTTATGCGCGAGGATGGGGGGGTGGGCCGGCGCGCTGATCAGCGCGGCCGGCCCACACGGGGCGAGCCTTGGCGGTCGGGGGGGACGCCTGGCTCAAGCCCCGCGCGGCCAGGCGCGCGGGGCGCGCGCTGCCTGGCCGGTCTGCGGAAGGCTAGCCGCCGACGAGGCGGCGGAAGCCCTCGGTGACCTTTTGCACGAAGGCGGGCTCGCGCTTCTGCCAGTAGCGCGGGTCGCGCATCATCTGGCGCAGCTCGGCCTCGCTTTCGGCCGCGGGCGGCGCCATATCCTTGGCCATGGCCGGCTCCTTCCCGGCCATCATCCGTTCCAGCGCCAGCACCCCTTCATAGGTGGTGCTCAGCGCCTCGAAGACCGGCGGCGGCAGGTGCTGGCGGCCCCAGGCGGATAGCTGGGAGGCGACGCGGCGGAAGCGTTCCTCGCTGCCGAAATGCTGGCTGAGACGTTCGACCTGTCGCTCGGCTTCGTATTGCTGGGCGGCCTCGCCGATCAGCGGCAGCAGGCGCTCGGCCGCCAGGTCGTAGACCAGCTGCGCCTGTTCATTGGTGAAGCCGGCGCGGTGCAGCATGGCGTTGACATCCGCGTCGATGCCCAGGCCCTGCGGCTCGGTCACCGCATAGGCGTCGGGGCTGGACGGAATACCCATCATGTCGCGCCACATCGCCTGCTCCTCGTCCGCCGCGTCGGGGGCGGGGCGGGCGACCTTCTGGCTGAGGCGACGCTCCAGCTCGATGTAACTTTTCAGCAGGGCTTCCACGCGCATCTGGCCGGCAGCGCTGTCCCAGAATTTTTCGGGCACATCGCTGGGGCGGGTTGCGGGGGCGGCTTCGATGGCGGGGTCGAGAAGGCTTTCGGTCATGGGCTGACGTGCTCCGGCGCAAAGGGGGTTGTTTCGGGGAGGGGAACGAGGATCTCGGCCGGCGCGCCGAGCGTGCGGGCGAGCCAGCGGGTGGCGGCGGCGGCATCGACCTGGGCCGCCGCGGCGCCGCCAATCTTGTTGACTGCATCGAGGAACAGCAGCGTGTTGGCGGCATCCGCCCGGCCTTGCACCCGGGCCAGCGGGCTTTCGTAGCGGATCCGCGCGGAGCGGCCGTCGAGCAGCACCGCCGGCACCTCGCCGCGCCGGGCCAGGATGGCCAGGCAGCGCGAGATCAGCGGCGTCAACAGCTCCGTCTGCAGCCGGCCGTAGGTGGCACCCAGCAGCCGGGCGGTCTGCGCGCTGCGCTCCAGCACTTCGGTCGCCGTCATCCGCGCGTCCTGTGCGATGTTCAGCCGGTCGGCCAGCAGGGCGGTTCGGATGCGGGCACGAAGATCGTTCAGCACGAGCTGCGAGACATCGAAATTGCCCGGTGCCGCGAGTGGCGTGAGGCCCGCGCTGCCCGGCGCCTTGGGGATGATGGCGCCGGGTACCAGCTGGATGGTGGCGGGATTGAGCACCCCGTCATCTTCGGCCTGCCAGATTCCGGTGCATGCGATCGACGCGTTCTTCAGCACCAGTTCCACGACGCGATTGGCGGTGCGGATGTCGGGTAGCGCCTTGCAGACGGGGCCACGGCCATAGACCTCGCCCGGTGCTTTCAGCCAGCGGAAGGCGATGAAGGGGCTCTCGGCAAAGCCGCCCTCGGCCAGCATCAGTGGCTGATCGCCGGCCAGGATGGCGGCGTAGTGGGTGCCGTAATTGTCGGGCCAGACGGCTTCGACGACGCGGTGCAGGGCTTGCGGCTCGCGCAGTATCGCATCCGGCAGTTCGACGAAGGGGAAGCGGCGGAGGATGTCCTCCACGCTCTGCCGGTTCTCCCGGAAGATGGTGGTGAGACGGCCGGATGGGCCTTCCTCCAGCACCGCGGTCATGATCGGGACCGCGGTGAAGCGCAGCGCCGAGGCTTCGCCCAGCGGCGCCTCCTCCACCATGAGCACGCCGGTTCCGGTGACGACGAGGTCGAGGAAGGCCTGGTGCATCTCGATGGTGAAGTTGGAACGGTCAAAGGCGTGCTGCAGGATGCGGGCGGTGCCTTCGAGCGCGAAAGCCTGGGCCTGGCCTTCGGACGTAT
>JACMRO010000111.1 GCA_014376425.1 Rubritepida sp. | reverse complement strand
GATGACGCTGCCATTGGCGCGCAGCCGGGTACGGCCGGCGGGCTCGACCAGCTCCACCACGGTCTGGTCCAGCTCGGCGCTCTGCATCTGGCTGGCGACCGCGCGCTTCCAGATCAGTTCGTAGAGCCGCAGCTGGGGTCCGGCGATGTACTGCGCCGCATCCTGCGGCCGCAGGCCCACATCGGTCGGGCGGATCGCTTCATGCGCCTCCTGCGCGTTCTTCGCCTTGGTCACGTATTCTCGCGGCGCGCCAGGCAGGTAGTCGGCGCCGAATTCGCTCTTCACATGATCGCGGATCGCCATGATGGCGTCCTGCGACATCTGCACCCCATCCGTTCGCATGTAGGTTATGAGGCCCACCGTCTCACCGGCGATCTCAACCCCCTCATAGAGCTGCTGCGCCATTCGCATGGTGGCCTGCGCGCCCATGCCCAGCTTGCGGCTGGCCTCCTGCTGCAGGGTCGAGGTCGTGAAGGGTGCGGGCGGATTGCGCCGCGACCGCTTTTTCTCGACAGAACCGACTTTGAAGGTGCTCGCCTCCACGGCGCGCTTCGCCGCCTCTGCCAGCGCCTCGTTATTCAGGTCGAACTGGTCGAGCTTGCGGCCCTCATGGTGCGTCAGCCGCGCCGGAAAGGGGGCGCCGATGGGGGTGACGAAGCGCCCCTCCACGGTCCAGTATTCGCGCGGCCGGAAGACTTCGATCTCCGCCTCGCGCTCGCAGATCAGGCGCAGCGCTACGCTCTGCACCCGCCCCGCCGAGCGGCTGCCGGGCAGCTTGCGCCACAGCACCGGCGAGAGCGAAAACCCCACCAGATAATCCAGCGCGCGGCGCGCCAGATAGGCCTCGATCAGCGGCAGGTCCAGCTCGCGCGGGTGAGCGACGGCGTATTGCACCGCCTTCTTGGTGATCTCGTTGAAGGTGACGCGGCTGACCGACACGCCCTTCAGCGCGCCCGCCTGCGCCAGCATGTCCTTTACATGCCACGAGATCGCCTCGCCCTCTCGGTCCGGGTCGGTCGCCAGGTACAGGCGCTTGGCACCGCGCAAGGCGGAGGCGATGGCGCGGACCTGCTTCTGGCCCCGTTCGTCGGACTGCCAGTCCATGGCGAAATCCTCGTCCGGCCGGACCGAACCGTCCTTGGGCGGCAGGTCGCGCACATGCCCGAAGCTGGCGAGGACGGTAAAGTCGCTGCCCAGGTACTTGTTGATGGTCTTGGCCTTGGAGGGGCTTTCGACGACGAGGACGTCGGGCATCGGCATTCCAGATGTTCGGGGCGTGATCCACGGGCGCGGTGGAACAGGCGTCCAGGCAGGTGCTTAAAGCAGCGCCACCCGGTTGCCCGGCAGGCTCTGCACGCGGCCATCCAGCTCCAGTTCGAGCAGGATGGCGCGCAGGCTTGGGGCGGATAGCTGGCAGCGGCGGCCCAGCTCGTCAACAGAGATCGGCGCGGGGCCAAGTAATTCAAGCACTTGCCCCGCCTCACCTTCGGGCATCGGCGGCGGCGGTGCCGGTTCGGGCGCCGGGGCGCGGGGGCGGAACAGCGGTGCGTCGGTTGGCGCGGCGGGCAGGTGCTCCAGCACATCGGCGGCGTTCTCGCAGAATTTCGCGCCCTGCCGCAGCAGGTCGTTGGAACCACGCGCGCGCGGATCCACAGGCGACCCGGGCACCGCGTAGAGCTCGCGGCCATATTCCAGCGCCAGCCGCGCGGTGATCAGCGTGCCGGATTTTTCCATGGCCTCCACCACCACCACGCCCAGTGCGAGGCCCGCGATGATCCGGTTGCGGCGGGGAAAGTGGCGCGCGACAGGGGCGGTGCCGAGCGGCGCTTCGGTCACCAGCAGCCCGCCCTGATCAGCGATCCGCGCTTGCAGCATGGCATTCTCCGGCGGGTAGGCGACGTCCAGCCCACCGGCGATGGCGGCGATGGTGCGGCCCTTCGCGGCAAGCGCGCCCTGATGCGCCGCGGCGTCGATGCCGCGGGCCAGGCCGGAGATCACCGCAATTCCCTGGCTGGCCAGCTCGTCCGCCAGGTCTTCGGCCACCCGCCGCCCGGCGGCCGAGGCGTTGCGGGCGCCCACGATCGCCACTGCGCGCGGCGCCAGCGCGGCCATGTCCCCCAGCACGATCAGTACCGGCGGCGCGCCCGGCAGCCGCGCCAGCAGGGGTGGGTAGCCGGGTTCGCCCAGGAAAAGAAAGCGGCCGCCCATGGTGGCGGTGGCCTCCAACTCTCGCGCGCAACCGGCCTCGGGCGCGGGGCGAAAACGCTCGGGGTTGCGCGACAGGGCGGCGATGGCGGCGCGGGCCGAGCCGAAGCGTTCCAGCAGCCTGCGGTGATTGAAGGGCCCCACGCCCTCGCTGCGCGCCAGGCGCAGCCGGGCCAGGTCGTCACTCATTTGCCCTCGCCGATACGTGGTTCGGTCCCGGCAACCAGCCGCTCGATGTTGGCCTGGTGCCGCCAGGCGACCAGCGCCGCGATGGCCAGAACGCCCATGCCGACAGGCCCAGGCGTCAGCGGCACCGAGACAATCACCGCCGCCGCCAACGCCGACAGCGCGCCGAGCGAGGAGATGCGCCAGACCCGCACAACCACCAGCCACACCACGCCGGCAATCAGAATGACAGGCCAGGCCAGCGCCAGCACGGCGCCGGCCGCCGTGGCCACCCCCTTGCCGCCGCGAAAGCCGATCCAGGGCGGGAAGCAGTGGCCGATGACCGCGGCGACGCCGGCGACGACATCCGGCCCGGGCCCAAACAGCCAGCCGGCCAACCAGACCGCGACCAAGCCCTTCGCCGCGTCCAGCAGCAGGGTTGCCGCGGCCAGCGTCCTGTTGCCGGTGCGCAGTACGTTCGTGGCGCCGATGCTGCCCGACCCGATAGCCCGGACGTCGCCCAACCCGGCCGCCCGGGTCAGCAGCAGGCCAAACGGAATGGAGCCGAGCAGGGCGCCCAGCAAGGCGGCGAAAACGAAGCTCATGCCGAAAACACCTTGCGGCCGGATTTGAAGGTGGCGACGACGCGGCCCTCCAGGGCGCGGCCGTCGAAGGGCGAGTTCTGCGCCTTGCCGGGCAGCTGCCCGTCCTTGACCTGCCAGGCGCGTTCGAGGTCGATCAGCACCAAATCAGCCGGAGCGCCGGGGGCCAGGCGTCCGGCCTCGATCCCCAGCAACGCAGCGGGCCGGCTGGTCAGCATGGCGATTGCCGGCAGCAATGCCAGGTCGCCGGCATGGACCCGCGCCAGTGTCACCGCCAGAAGGGTGGCAAGACCCGCGCCGCCGGCCTCGGCCTGGGCAAAGGGCAGCCGCTTGTCGTCGGCATCGCGCGGCTGATGATCGGAGACGATGGCGTCGATCGTGCCGTCCGCCAGGCCGGCCACCACCGCCTCCCGCTCAGCCTCGGGGCGCAGCGGCGGGCTGAGCTTGGCGTAGCTGCGGTAGCCCGTGATGGCGTTCTCGTTCAGGTCGAAATAGGGCGGCGCGGTGTCACAGGTGACGGGCAGGTTTTCGGCCTTGGCGGCGCGGACCAGGTCCAGCGCCGGGGCTGTGGAGACGCGGGAGAAATGGATGTGGCCGCCGGTGAGGCGGGCGAGTGCGATGTCGCGCGCGACCATCATCGCCTCGGCCGCCAGCGGAATGCCGGGCAGGCCCAGCCGTGTCGCCAGCTCGCCCTCGGTGGCCGCGCCCTGGGCCAGGGAGGGCTCCTCCGGGTGCTGAACGATGAAACTGCCGAAGGCCCGGGCATAGGACAACGCCAATCGCATGGTGCGGGCCGAGGCGATGGCCCGCATCCCATCGGTGAAGGCAATGGCGCCGGCCTCCCGCAGCAGGCCGTATTCGGACAGATCATGGCCCTTGAGCCCGGCGCTGGCGGCGGCGTAGGGCAGGGTGGTGAGGCTGCCGGACGCCTCGCCGCGTCTGAAGATGAACTGGATCAGCGCCGGGTCGTCCAGCACCGGGTCGGTGTCGGGCAGGGCGCAGAGGGTCGTGATGCCACCGGCGGCTGCGGCCAGCGCGGCCGAGGCGATGGTCTCGCGATGCTCGAAGCCGGGTTCGCCCAGGGCGGCGCGCATGTCGATCAGGCCGGGGGCGAGGATGGCGCCGCCGCAGTCGAACCGCTCGGCGCCGTCGGCCGGCGCGCCGGTTAGCGAGGCGATGCGGCCATTCTCGACGAGGAGGGCGCCTGGGGCATCGAGGCCGGTTGCGGGGTCGAGCAGGCGGGCGTTGTGGAGGAGGAGGGCGGGCATCGGGTCACAGTATATACGGCGCCCGGGGTCACGCCATGGGGCGGAATAGCTTTGGAAATCGGCGAGGCGATGCCCATGTTGTTGCCATGAATACGATCCCGTTCGGCACGCTGAGGTTTTCAGAGCGGCTACAGGCCAGGGGCTTCTCGTCCGACCAGGCCAAGGGGTTGGCGGAGGAGCTGGCTGCCTATGGCGCCGGCTCGCTGGTGTCCAAGTCGGACATGGAAGTGGCGCTGGCACCGGTGCGCGCCGATCTGGGGTTGTTGAAATATGGTGTCGCGGCATTGACCGCGCTGAACACCGGCAGCCTGGTCAAGCTGCTGGCCGGCTGAGCCGCTTCTCCATGAAGACGCGTCGGAAGCTCGCCTGGGTTTCGCGGTGTGTCTCGGTAAAGCCCAACGCCGTGTAGAGCGCGATATTCTCGACCATTTTCTCGTTGGTGCGGAGCCACAGACGGGCATGCCCACCCGCCCGCGCCTGCGCTTGCGCGAAGGCGATCAGGGCGCGGCCGATGCCCTGGCCGCGGGCCGTCGCGGCCACCGCGATGTTGTCCAGCAGCATGCCGTCCTGCTCCACCAGCACGAGCACGGCGATGCCCGGCACCCACCAGGCCTGGCCGGCGGCGATGCGGGCGGCGTAATCGTCGCCCATGGGTGTGGGCTCGCGGCCCAGGCGAGGGACGTAATGGGCGTAGGCGGCGCGCACCAGGTCGCGCAGGGCCGGCGCTTCCTCCGGCCGGGCCAGCCGGGGCGCGGCGGTGCCCGCGGCATCCCACTGCGGTATCACGCGTGGCGTCGCAGGCTGCGCGCCAGCACGTCCAGCACCGCCATGCGCAGGGCCACACCCATCTCCACCTGCTCGCCGATCACGCTGCGCGTCGGGTGGTCGGCGACCGCGCTGTCGATCTCGATGCCGCGATTCATCGGCCCGGGGTGCATCACGATGGAGTCGGGTTTGGCGAAAGACAGCTTTTCCATGTCCAGGCCGTAGAAGCGGAAGAACTCCCGCGCGCTGGGCACCATCCCGCCCGACATCCGCTCGCGCTGCAGCCGCAGCATCATCACCACATCGGCGCCGGCCAGGCCTTTTCGCATGTCGTGGAACACGGTCACGCCCAGCCGCCCGACTTCGGCCGGCAGCAGGGTGGGCGGCGCGATCAGCCGCACCTCCGCCCCCATCGCACCCAGCAGGTGGATGTTGGAGCGCGCCACGCGGGAATGGGTGATGTCGCCGCAGATGGCCACGATCAGGTTGCGCAGGTCGCCCTTGTGGCGGCGGATGGTCAGCGCATCCAGCAGCGCCTGGGTCGGGTGCTCATGCGTGCCGTCGCCGGCGTTAATGACGGCGGCGGTGACCTTCTGCGCCAACAGCGCCGGCGCGCCGGACTGGGCGTGGCGCACCACCAGCAGGTCGGTGTTCATGGCGTTGAGCGTGCTGGCGGTGTCGAGCAGTGTCTCGCCCTTGTTCACGCTGGAGTTGGAGACGCTCATGTTGATGACGTCGGCGCCCAGGCGCTTGCCGGCGATCTCGAAGCTGGTGCGGGTGCGAGTGCTGTCCTCGAAAAACAGGTTGATCAGGGTGCGGCCGCGCAACAGGTCGCGCTGGGTTTTACCCTGGCGGTTTAGCAGGGCGTAGGATTCGGCGAGGTCCAGCAGGGCCGCGATGTGCGGCGATTCCAGGCCTTCGATGGCGAGGAGGTGGCCGGTCGGGAGGATGGGGTAGGAGAAGGACACAGCTGCATGTTAGCGGGCGCGGGAGCAGTCTAGAAGAGGCTGCGGAAGTTGCGCGCACTGTGCAGAACGCGCTCGATTCGAATGCCGCCCGCCGCGACGGGACGGAATAGGATGACGTAGCGCCCGTGTGTCGTCATTCGCATGGCAGGGCCGAGTTCTGGTCTTGCAGGGTAAGCCAACGGCATCGCCGCCGCGGCGGCCGCCTTGGCTTGTATGGCCGCGGTGAAAGCCTCCGCGCTTCGTTTGCTGCCCCGCGCTATGTAAAGGGCGATCTCCTCAAGATCGGCTTCGGCGAGTGAGGAAAATTCGGCCTCGGGCGTGGAGGTCAAAGTGCCGCAATTTTAGCGCGCAAGCGGGCGAACACGACTTCCGCCGGAATGCCAGGTCCACTGTCCATGCCGTCCTGCACGAGCTTCCGCAGTTCCTCGATGTCCCAGCCTTCGAGAGCTCGATGCGCCTGCCAGGATTCGACAGCGACCTGGATGGCCTCGCTCACATTGGCGAATTCGCCGGCAGCGACCGCGGCTCGCAGGTCGTTTGCCACGTCGGGGTGGACGTCGATGCCGAGATGTTCGAGTTGCGTCATCAGGCAAAGATAGGGATGGGGCTGGGGGCCGGGCAAGACCAATCGCTGGCAAGGCCTGCCTCCCCGTCAGCGCTCGAAGGGAGGCAGGCCACCGGGGGGGCGTTTGGGCGAGGGTTGGAAGGTCACATACGCCAGGCGGTTTTGGTCATCGTCCATCGGCAGCCCGGAAAAGAACGGCCGACAAGCGGCAAAGCTCGAAGTCACGATGAAGCCTGCCGGCAGGCCGCCTTCGAGAAGAAGTTGGACCACGTTCAAAGCCCGCATGGAGGGCAGGAACTCGTTTTCGGCGTCGTGAGCGCCATCGCCAGCCCAACCACCGACATGAATCCATGGGCTTGGGGCGCTTGGAGCAACTCCGAATTGTTGCAGGCTGCGAAACCCTTCGAGGGCCGTTGGGTAAAACCGAACCGTATCCCGCAGCACGTCCCGGCCGCGCTTGTTGATGGAAGTTGCCCCTCGATCGAAGAACACTCCGTGAAACCGCGAATAGGCGTTTGCTCGCGACGCGAGGATCGTAGCCGACAGTGCACCGGCGAGGGCTCGTCTTCCAATCATGCCCAATCTCCGTCTAACTGTAAGACTACACTCGCATCCAGCGCCGCCTGCAACACATAAGCCGCCGCCGCCGCATCCACCGCCGCCGCCCGCTTCGCCCGCGTCACATCCGCCTCGATCATCGCGCGGTTGACCGCGGCGCTCGAGAGCCGCTCATCCCACAGCGCCACCCCCAGCCCCACCGCATCGCCCAGCGCCATAGCCCAGTCCTTCGCCGCCTGCGCCGCCGGGCCGAAGCTGCCGTCCATCCCTAGCGGCAGGCCGACCAGCAGGCCGCCCACGCCTTCCTTGGACGCAATGGCCCGCACCTCCGCCGCATTGACCGCCAACTTGCCGCGTTTCAGCGCGCCATAAGGGCTGGCCAACATCAGCAACACGTCCGACAGCGCCAGGCCGATCACCCGGCTGCCCGGGTCGATCCCCAGGATGCGGGCGTGACGCGGCAGGCTTGCACGCAGTTGCGGCATGGTGAACAAGGCCATCCATGCCGCATAGCAGCTTTGAGGACCCGCGATGAGCGTGGACATCACCACCATGAAACGCGTGGCCACGCTGAGCCGCATCCATGTCGACGAGGCCGCGCTGCCCGCCCTGGCGGCAGAAATCAATGCCATCCTGGGCTGGATCGAGCAGCTGGCCGAGGTGGATACCACGGGCGTCCTGCCCATGGCCGGCGGGGGGGCCAGCGCGCTGCGCTGGCGCGCGGACAAGGTCACCGACGGTGCCCAAGGCGATGCCATCCTGGCCAACGCGCCGGACCGGGAGGGCGCCTATTTCGGTGTGCCCAAGGTGATTGAATAATGCGCCCGACCGACCTCACGCTGGCCCAGGCCCGCGCCGCGCTGGACCGGCGAGCGTTGTCCGCGCGCGAGCTGACGCAGGCCTATCTCGACGCCATCGCCGCACTCAACCCGCGGCTGAACGCCTACATCACCGTGACCGGCGACGCGGCGCTGGCCGCGGCCGATGCGTCCGACGCCCGCCTCGCCACCGGCCAGGGCGGCCCGCTGGAGGGCATACCGCTCGGCATCAAGGACCTGTTCTGCACCGCCGGAACCCGCACCACCGCAGGCAGCCGTATCCTGGGCGATTTCGTGCCGCCCTATGAGAGCACGATCACGGGAAAACTGCTGCGCGACGGCGCGGTCTTCCTGGGCAAGCTGAACCTGGACGAGTTCGCCATGGGCAGCTCCAACGCCACCAGCGCGTTCGGGCCGGTGGAAAACCCCTGGTCCCGCGCGAACGACCCCGACACCCGGCTGGTACCGGGTGGGTCGTCCGGCGGTTCGGCGGCCGCGGTCGCGGCGCGAATGGCGCTGGGGGCGACGGCGACGGACACCGGTGGTTCGATCCGCCAGCCGGCGGCGTTCTGCGGCGTGGCCGGCATCAAGCCGACCTATGGGCGCTGCTCGCGCTTCGGCGTGGTGGCGTTCGCATCGTCGCTGGACCAGGCCGGCCCGATCGCGCGTGACGTGATGGATTGCGCCATCCTGCTGCGCAGCATGAGCGGCTTTGACCCGCGTGACAGCACCAGCGTGGAGATACCGGTACCGGACTTCGCGGCGGCCGTGGGCCGTGGCGTGCGCGGCATGCGTATCGGCATCCCGCGCGAATACCGCATGGACGGAATGCCGGCGGAAATCGAGGCGCTGTGGCAGCAGGGTATCGCGTGGCTGCGCGACGCCGGTGCCACCATCGTCGATGTCTCTCTGCCGCATACCAAGTATGCGCTGCCAACCTACTATATTGTGGCGCCGGCCGAGGCGTCCTCGAACCTGGCACGCTATGACGGCGTGCGCTTTGGCGCCCGCGTGGCCGGCGGCGATCTGACCGAGCTGTACGAACGCACCCGGGCCGCGGGCTTCGGCGCCGAGGTGCAGCGGCGGATCATGATCGGCACCTATGTGCTGAGCGCAGGCTATTACGATGCATATTACCTGAAGGCGCAGCAGGTTCGCGCGCTGATCAAGCGCGACTTCGACCGGGCCTGGGAGGTGTGCGACGCATTGCTGACGCCGGCCACGCCCAGTGCGGCGTTCGGGCTGGACGAGAAGCAAAACGACCCGGTGGCGATGTACCTCAATGACGTGTTCACGGTGACGGCGAATTTGGCCGGGCTGCCGGGGATGGCGGTGCCGGCCGGGCTGGATGCGCAGGGGCTGCCGTTGGGGCTGCAGGTTGTGGGCAAGCCGTTCGATGAGGAGGGGGTGTTTGCGGTGGCCGGTGCGGTGGAACGGGCTGCCGGCTTTGCTGCCATGCCGGGGGTTCGCGCATGACCTACACAATCGACGGCTACGAACTCGTCATCGGCCTCGAAGTCCACGCCCAGGTCACCTCGCAGTCAAAGCTCTTCTCCGGCGCCGCCACCGCCTTCGGCGCCGAGCCGAACTCCCAGGTCAGCTTCATCGATGCCGGCTTCCCCGGCATGCTCCCCTCCATCAACGGCGAATGCGTGGCCCAGGCCGTCCGCACCGGTCTGGGCCTCAACGCCCAGGTCAACCTCTGGTCCCGCTTCGACCGCAAGAACTACTTCTATGCCGACCTACCGCAGGGCTATCAGATCAGCCAGTTCGCCCACCCCATCATCGGCACCGGCGAGATCGAGATCACGCTCGAGGACGGCAGCCGCAAGACCATCGGCATCACCCGCCTGCATCTGGAACAGGATGCCGGCAAGTCG
>JACMRO010000110.1 GCA_014376425.1 Rubritepida sp. | reverse complement strand
TTATGAACCATGCCCTTACCCTCGTCGCCGACCGCACTTCCACCACGCTGTCCCCTGCCCTGATTGCGCAGGTCCGGGAGGCGGTACAGGGCGGCGCGCCCGACATACTCTCTCCCGGCGAGGCTGCCGACATCCCCGTGCACACCCTACCTGACATGGAAGTGGTCTATGCCGCATTGGGCGACGTCGCGGTCGACGCCATACCGGTACGAACCCGCGGCCGGCGCAAGGGCCTGCTGATAGCCGACATGGACAGCACCATCGTCACCAGCGAGACCCTGGACGAGCTGGCGGCCGAGGCCGGGCTCAAACCTGAGATCGCCGCCATCACCGCCCGCGCGATGAATGGCGAACTGGATTTCCGGGCCGCCCTACGCGCCCGGGTGGCCATGCTGAAGGGCTTGGAGGCGGCGGCGCTGGAGCGCACCTGGGCCACCACCACCCTGATGCCTGGCGCGCGCGAACTCGTCGCCACCATGCGCGCCGCCGGTGCCCATACGGCGCTCGTCTCCGGCGGCTTCAGCTTCTTCACCAGCCGCGTCGCCAAGCTCGTCAAGTTTCACGAGCACCACGCCAACACGCTGGGAATGGCCCAGGGCGTGCTGGATGGCACGGTGGCCGACCCGATCCTGGATCGCGATGCCAAGCTCGATATCCTGAAGCGCCTGGCGGCCGGGCTGCGGCTGCCCCTGTCCGCCACACTGGCGGTGGGGGATGGCGCGAATGACCTGCCGATGTTGCTGGCGGCCGGGCTGGGTGTGGCATTCCGCGCCAAGCCAGTGGTGCGCGCCCAGGCCCGCGCCCAGGTCCTGCATGCCGACCTGACGGCGTTGCTCTTCGCACAGGGCTTCAGGCGTGATGAATTCGTGGGTAGCTGACGCGAAAGACCGGGCATTCGCCAGCCGTGTGCAGTATCGTTGGATCGTCAGGTCCCGCGGCCTGCTTTCGGCCTCGTGCCTGACCCCACCGGGCAGACGAGGAAACACGCATGGTCGCTCAGACATTTCCCGATACCGGCATCGCCGACGCACCGCCGCAGCTTCGTCGCCTGGGCTGGTCGGACATCACCGATGCATTGCGCGCGGGACGGGCCGATTTCATGGCCGCACCCACGCAAATCCTGTTCCTATGCATCATCTACCCGGTCTTCGGGTTCGTGCTGGCCCGTGCGGCGTCCGGCGGCAACCTCCTGCCCTTGCTCTGGCCATTGCTGTCCGGCTTCGCGCTGGTCGGCCCGCTGGCGGCGCTGGGCATTTACGAGATCAGCCGGCGGCGCGAGGCGGGAATGCCGGTGGCGTGGTCCGACAGTTTCAAGGTGCTGCAGTCACCGGCACTGGGCGCGATCATCGGCATGGGATTGATCATGGCGGCGATCTTCGCATTGTGGCTGCTGACGGCACGCGGAATCTTCCTCGCCACCATGGGCGACGTGTCGCATGAAGGCCCGCGGGCCTTGCTTCGCGACGTGTTCGGCCGGCCGGGCGGTATGGCGTTGCTGGTGCTGGGCAACGCGGCCGGCGCCCTGTTCGCGGTAGGCGTGCTGGCGATCAGCACCGTTTCGCTGCCGATGCTGCTCGACCGGCACGTCTCGCTCGGCACCGCCATCGCCACCTCGCTGCGCGTCTTCCGCGAGAACCGGACGGTTATGCTGGGCTGGGGCCTGGTGGTGACGGCGGGGCTGGCGATCGGCATGGCGACGCTGTTCGTTGGCCTGGCGGTGACGCTGCCGCTGCTGGGGCATGCGACCTGGCATCTCTATCGCCGCGTGGTGGTGTAGTGGCCGTCTCCGCCCGCTATTGCGGCAATGGTCCCATCGACAGCACCACATCCTTCGAGTTGTGGGCCCTCGGCACATCGGCCGTGAACGTCGCCGCGTCCACGGCGACGGTTGTGTCCGAGCCCCATTCCGGCAGCACGTGAATGGTGTAGCCGGCCTCGACGGCGAGCGCTGACAGCAGTGCGGCGAGCTGCGTGGCCTCCGGCAGCACCTCGATAAGCAAGGTAGGACGCTGCGCCAGCAGTTGGGGGCGTATGTCGAGCAGCAATGCCGCTTCGATGCCCTCGGCGTCCATCTTGATGAGGTCGCGGCCATTGGCCAACGCGCGCATCGGCAAGCCAGGGACTGTGACGTGGGCAAGGCTGCTGCGCGCCGCCAATACAGTTCCATCCACCAGATGTGCTCCGACCGGCATCGCCCTCCCCTCATCGGGCACGTTCAGTGAGACTTCACGTTCCGTGTCGCCGGGTATGACCGCAGCCTCCAACAATTCGACCCGACTCAGGCCGTTGCGGGCGAGGTTGGCACGCAGCGTCGCGGCGTTGGCAGGAATGGGCTCCACCACGGTGTAGGCACCCCTGGCTTGCATGCCCCCCACCACGGTGAAGATGCCGACATTTCCACCCACCTCCAGCACTGACTGTGAACGTGCGCACAACGCAGCCCACACCTGCGCCACCGTGCCCTCATACCCGCGCAGGCCAAACCAGAAGACCGCATCCATCACCATGCTGTCGACTGCCTGGAAGGAAAGCTCCGGCGCGTCCAACGGGCGTATCTCGGTGAGGCGCGTCGATAAGTGGCGGGAATGGGCACGGGCCGCGCGTTGCAACATGAAGGTCGCGGCAAGGCGGATGGGGTGCCCGCGCGGGCGGTCATGGACCGACTGACGGAGGTGACGCCAGGCGGAAAGCGGCGCTGCGCGGATCAGGCTGTCGAGCATGAAGGAAACCTCGCCTGAATTGCCAGCACTGTTTCTGGCGCCTCTCTAAACAGGGTTATCCAACTGGGGTTGCGTCGGCCTGGATTGTGAAGCGTTCACTTTCAGGCGTCAGGCGCGCTGGTTTCCGTCACACCGTCTGCAGCAGACCGGCGAACAGCCGGCCGCGCTGCGCCAGGCTTTCCACGATGATGTGCTCCTCCAGCGTGTGTGCCATCGCACCCAGTACGCCCAGCCCGTCGAGCGTGGGAATGCCCATGGCACCGGTGAAATTACCGTCCGAGCCGCCGCCCGAACTTTGCGCGGGGACTGAGAAGCCAAGCCGTCTGGCCATCGCCTCGGCCTTTGCGTGCAGCGCCATCACCTGGCCGTCCGGCTCC
>JACMRO010000109.1 GCA_014376425.1 Rubritepida sp. | reverse complement strand
TCACCAGGCGCCTGCCCCCCGCCTCGCCCATGCTGGAACTGTTGCCCTGGAGCTTCGTCATCGCCACCATCCTGCTCGGCAGCGCGGCGATGCTGCGTGAGCCGGGCGGCGGCATCGGCGAGGGCGCCTGGTGGCAGGCCGCGTTCATTGGGCTGATCGCGGCGCCAATCGGCACCTGGGCGGTTATCGAGAGCGGCCGGCACCTGAATGCGGTGGTCGCCTCGGTCGGGTTCCTGCTGGTGCCGGTACTGGCGCTGGGGCTGGCGACAGCGTGGCTGGGCGAACCGCTGGGCTGGGACCTGGTGCTGGGCGGGGTCCTGATCGTCGCGAGCGTCGCGCTGGCGGCGCGCGGGTGATGGCGCTGGCGGTGTGCGGATGATGGTGCTGGCAGTCCTCGATAATGGTGTTGACGGCGCGCGGGTCATGGTGCCGGCGGCGCGGGTGATGGTGCTGACGATGCGCGATAATAGTGTTGACGGCGCGCGGATGATCGTACGGGCGGTGCGCGGATGATCCTGAACCTGGTCGAGAGCGGTACGGGCCCACCACTGGTGCTGCTGCACGGGTTGATGGGCGCGGCACAGAATTGGGGTGGCATCGCCCGCCGGTTGGCCCGCACCCATAGGGTGCTGGCGATCGACGCCCGCAACCACGGCGCCAGCCCCCACGCCACCGGCATGGGCTACGCCACCCTGGCGCAGGACGTGGCCGAGACCTTGGCCGCGCTAGGCGTGGAGCGAGCCGCCGTGCTGGGCCATTCCATGGGCGGCAAAATCGCCATGATGCTGGCGCTGACCCGACCCGATCTGGTCGATCGGCTGGTAGTGGCCGACATCGCGCCGGTACGATACGCGGCGCCGTCGCGCGCCTACGTGCTTGCCATGCAGGCGATGGCCCTGCCGCATGGGTTGACGCGGCGCGAGGCGATGGCTGCCCTGGAGCCGGCAGAACCGGCCGAGGGCATCCGCGCCTTCCTGCTACAGAACCTGGTTTTCGGCGACACCCCGCACTGGCGCATCGGGCTGCACGAGATCGCGGCGGGCATGGCGGAGATCGAGGATTTCGCGCCGCCGCCCGGCGTCCGCTACGATGGCCCCGCGTTGTTCATCCGCGGCAGCCGCAGTAACTATATTCAGTCCGAATACATGCCCGCCATCCTGGGCTTTTTCCCTGCGGCCGGGCATGCGGTGGTGGAGGCGGCGCACTGGGTGCATTCGGAAAACCCGAACGCCTTCCTGGCCACCCTCGAACCCTTCCTGGAGTCCTGATCATGGCCACCATCACCAGCCATTACACGGCACTGCTCGCGCTGCTGCTTCTCGCGCTTTCGGTGCGAGTCATCCAGGCGCGGCTGGCCGGGCGGGTGGTGCTGGGCATGGGCGATGGGGACCGGCGACTGCTGCGGGCCAGCCGGGCGCAGGGCAATTTCGTGGAATACGTGCCGATGATCCTGCTGCTGATGCTGCTGCTGGAACTGGGCGGCGCGGGCGGCTGGCTGCTGCATCTGCTCGGCGGCATGACCCTGGCAGGCCGGCTGTCGCACGGGCTGGCGATTTCGCGTGAGCCGGAGAATCTGCGATTCCGCCAGGCCGGTATGTTGATGACCTTCCTGCCCCTGACGGTGGGCGCGGTGGCGCTGTTGCTGCGCTGAGACGCGCAGGCCGGCGCTATCGGCCGACCAACGCCGCCAGCCAGCCCTGCCGCGCCGGCTCGCTCCACATCCATAGCGGGCTCCAGGCCAGCGCAACCCCAAGCCACAGCAGGGCGAGGGCGGCGGCACGCTCCAGCAGGCCCAGCACGCGCGAGCTCAGCCAGGCCAGCACGAAGGCCAAGCCTACCGCGCAGGCCCAGACCGGGTCGGCAATGTGCCAGTAGAAGGTGGCCGCCGCGCCGGCCAGCGGGCCGCACAGGATGGCCAGCAAGGTGATGGCGGGCTTGCCGCGCTCGGCCGAATTCAGGCCGAGGTGCAGCAGCGGCATCACCGCCACCGGCACCGCCATCAGGTACCAGCCCAGCAGAATGGTCAGCGGATCGACGAAGTGGCCGCCATGCGCCGCGAGCCAGGGTGCGTTCACCGCGCCATCCACCCCATGCATCGGCGAGGACCAGCGCAGCAGGGCGAATTTCGGCGGCTCACCCAGCGTGGCAGCGGCGACCAGTATGCCCAGTACGGCGATGAAGGCGGGGAAGTGCGTCAGCAGGAACAGCGCGGTGGCGGACGCCGCATCCTGCACGTCGCGCAGGCCCAACGGCAGCAGCACGAGCAGCGGCAGCAGGATGTAGACGGCGCCGGGCTCGGTCAGTACCAGCGCCGCCAGCGACAGACCGATGCCCATCAGCGATTGCGCGTCGCCCACGGTGGAAGCCCGGTCGAAGGCAAGCGCCACCAGCCCGACCAGCACCACGTTCAGCAGCAGCGTGCTGCCGGTGCTGGCCATGATGAGCATGACCGGGTTGAGCGCGATGGCGGCGGCGGCGGCAGCGGCGGCGAGCTTGCCCCAGCCGCGCCCGCGCATCCGGTAATGCAGCAGCGCGGTGATGCCGGCCCCTGCCGCGCAGGTCACCAGCACAAGGGTTTGCGGGCCGCTGCCGGGGATGGCGCGCAGGATCATCAGCAGGAAGGCGGTGAACCACTGGCCGGCCGCGGCCGCCGGGTCCTCGCTGACGCGCCAGGTCTCGGCCAGCTGCGGCGCCAACCAGGCGCCGTCCATCAGCCGGTCCGCCACCGCGGCGAAAGCCAGGAAGGCAGCGGCGCCGACCAGCCAGGAGGCTACGGCGCTGCGCGAGAAGCTGAAGGCCGCGTGCCGGCTTTCATTGGTGGCGGCGGTGGCGGCGATCGTGGCGTTCATGCACGCCTCTGTGGGGGGGTCATTCGGCGGCCTGCCGGGCGATGCTGGCGATCTGACTCTGCGTCACCTTCGAGGTGCCGTGCTGCGTCTTCTCCCAGAAATGCGGCGCCACGATCAGCTGCCACAGCGCCTTGTAGGCGGCGATGGAGTGCATGATCCAATAGACCGGCGAGAGCAGCGCCCACGGCATCAGGCTGAACCAGCCGCGCTTCGCCGCCGCCACCATGGTCATGTAAATGTACATCGCGTTGCCGATGACCAGGTTGAAGATGGCGAAATAGATGACCGGCGCGGGGAAGTACTGCGCGATGTAGGATGACCCGAAAATGAGGGTCACCGCCGTCGTCGCCCACAGGATCGGGTTCAGCAGCGCCGTCAGCACCGGGAAGCCGATGAAGAACTGGAAGCCCCAGAAGCCTGCTGAACCCAGCCGCTGGTAAAGCTGCACCGGGCGGCGCATGTGCACCAGCCAGGTTTGCATGTAGCCCTTGATCCATCGGCTGCGCTGGTTGATCCAGCTCCGCCATACGCCGTTGGCCTCCTCAAAGGTGGTGCTGTTCATCACCGCGACCGAAAAGCCCTGCTGCGTAAGCCGCACGCCTAAGTCGGCGTCCTCGGTCACGTTGTAGGGGTCCCATGCGCCGATGCCGCGCAGGACGGCGGTGCGGAAATGGTTGGACGTGCCGCCCAGTGGTATCGGGATGCTGAGCGCGTGCAGCCCGGGCAGCAGGTAGTCGAACCAGTTGGAATATTCGAGCGTGAACATCCGGGTCAGAAAGTTCTCGCGGCGGTTGAAATAGTTCAACCGCGCCTGGATGCAGCCGACCTCGGGCGGGCTGCGCTTGAACATCGCCACCGCCTTCTTGAGCTGATCGGGCTCGGGGATATCCTCGGCGTCGAACACAACGATGAATTCGCCGCGGGCAAAACGGAGCGCGTAGTTGCAGGCCTTGGGCTTGGTCTTGGGGTAGGAGGTTGGCACGCGGACGATCTCGAAGATGCCCTCGGCGCGGAGTGCCTTGGCCGCGTCGATGGTCTCGTGGTCGTCCTGCTCCAGCACCAGCTTCACGTCGAGCTTGGCCAGCGGGTAGTCCATCCGCCGCATCGAATGGATGAGGATGGGCAGGACCTCGCTCTCTCGGTACATCGGCACCAGCACGGTGTAGACCGGCAGGTCCTCGCTGCGGAGCGCGCGCACCTCCTCATCGGTCACGCTGACATCGACGCTGTGGTGGCTGCCCTTCCAGGTCAGCAGGAACCGGAACGCGAAGCTGAGTAGGTAGAACAGCGTGACGGCGGCCGAGAGCCCGATCAGCGTCGGCCCCGGCGCGAACCACATGCACAGCATGAAGACGGAGAGGCCGATCCATCCAACCACCGCCTGCGACACCGTCAGCACCTGCTTGGCGGAAAGCTCGGGGGTGGCGATGTGCAGCGACTCACGCGCCTCCTGGTCGGCCAGCACGTCGAAGCGCTTCTGCAGCGCCCACAGGATGTCGAATTTGGCGGTGACCGCCCAACCCAGCCGCTCATGCGGGAAGCGGCGCATCGCCCAGGCCAGGACGTCGGGCGCGGCGGGGCGCTGCGCCGCCATCAGCAACGCGCCATTCGCCGCCCGCTTCCAGGGCAACACGCCCAGCGCGAGGTAGGCGTCGCGGTCCGCCGCGTCGAGCATTGCCGGGTCCGGCGGCTCGGCGATCAGGTCGGCGAGCGGCAGGCCGGTGCTGGCGGCGGTGGCCAGTGCCCAGTCGCGCGGCGAAACGGCGCCATCGGCCACCAGCGCATCGCCGATCGAGGTGTTCCAGCTCTGCGCCTGGTCGCGCGCCTTCGCCAGGCTGGCGGCGTCGATGCGGCCGCGCAGCATCAACTGCGCCAGCGAACCCTCCTCCTCCGCACCCAGCATCCGGCTCACGCCTGCTTGCGGCGCAAGCGCAGGACCAGCAGCAGCACCAGGATAGTGAGGACCACCCAGCCGGCGATGAACAGCGCGCTGCGCCACTCACCCAGGAAGGACGCCACGCCGCCGCGGACATTGGCGAGCCGGGTTTCCTCGACCGCGACGCGTGTTGCCCGCGTGTCGAAGACGGCAGGCAGCGAGGTGCCGTCCAGCACCGCCACATTGCCTTCCGACAGCACGGCGGGCGTGGCCAGGCTGCGCTCGCTGCCGGGGCTGAACCACAGCCCCGCCGCGCCCGAACTGGCCTGGACCACCTGCACCACCGACAGGCCGGCGGGGGGCGAGATTTCGGCCCGGGCGCCCTGGCGCTCATCCTGCAGGATGATCCGGCCCAGATCGGGCCGCAGCAGGCCGCGCGCCTCGATCTCGGCCGGCGCGGTCCGGCTCAGCACCAGGAAGGGCCGGTCGAGCCGGGTGCCGCTGGAAACCTCGATCGCCTGCGGTCGGCCGCCGGCGCGGCTGAGGATGGTGGCCAGGGCGGGGATGGCCGCCACCGCCTCGTTCGGCGGCAGGTCGATGCGGACCAGCGCCGGGCGCTCGCCGCTGACGTAGGAGCCGTTGAAGTCGGGGGGTGGCGCCCAGCCATCG